>LKNC01000125.1 GCA_001564255.1 Natrialbaceae archaeon Tc-Br11_E2g1 | reverse complement strand
TCTAGAAAGTCCCTATCCTCAAAAAAAGCATAGGTCCAGCTGGCATCAGCGGTAAATTCCGTCGTGCCCGACCCCTCCGCGTCGACGGTGACGGTCGTACCGTTCTCCTCGACGTCGATGACCGTCTCGTCGAATTCGAGGCTGACCGGTTCCGTCGCAGTCGTGGTGGTCCCATCGACGAGGTCGAGGGCGACCCACGCCGTCGTACTGGCACCGAAGTCGAGTTCGGGTTCTTCGACGACGAGTTCGTAGCTCTCGACTTGCCACTGCAAGACGGGATAGCCATCCGTCTCGAGCCAGTTATCGGCGAAATCCCGGCCCAGACTCACGCTCGCTTCGTCGCCTGTCAACTCTTCGGTGGTCATCCCTTCGACGTCGTCCCCGTCTGAACTATCAACCCCCGTGGCGTTGACGTCCCAGTATGAATTAGTCACTTCTCCGAAATCTTCAAACGTCTCGTCTTCACCCACGACGCCACCGACGCCGTCGTCCAAGTTCCCCGCCACGATCGTCTCGTCGATCGTTCCCACCCGGTTTTCTCCGACGAGGCCACCAGCCGTCCCACCTCCGGTGACGCTCACGTTTGCCAGCGAGTATGCTCGTTTTACGTCTCCCTCGTTGTACCCGACGAGCCCACCGACGACGTTGCTTCCGACGACGTCACCGGTGACGAACGATTCGCTGATCGTTCCTTCGCTCTCGCCGGCGAGTCCACCGACGTGTTCACCGCCGGTTACGTTCACGTCCTCGAGTGCCAGTTTTTCTACCGTCCCGTCCTGGTAACCGAACAGCCCGACGCCGTCTTCGCCCGTGCGATCGATCGTCAGGTTCGAAACCGTCGACTGGTTGCCCTCGAGCGTCCCGGTGAACGGATCGTTCTCCTCGCCGATCGGTCTGAAGCCGTCGCCGTCGTTCCAGGACGCAGTCTCCGAGGCGTCGATGTCGTCAACGAGTTCGTAGGTTGCCTCGAGGTCTTCGGACACGACCTGGAGTTGCTGAACGTTTCCGATCAGGTACGGATCGTCCGGTGTGCCCTCGCCGTCGAGTTCGACCGAGAGCGTCAGGTTTTGTTCGGTTTTGCCGGCGACCGAAACGGTCTCCGTGGCGTCGAACTCGTTCCCGTCGATCGTCTCGTTCGCGTGCAGTTCGTAGGTCGTCGCGTTGACGAGTTCGAGTTCGAAGTACCCATCTGCGTCGGTCGTGTTGGTAACTGTTTCGACGCCCTGATCAGGTGTGGCACTGACTTCAACGTCTTTGAGGAGGTCACCACTGATACCGTCGGTCACCGTTCCGGAGACGGTCTCGAGGCCGTCGACGAAAACGCTCTTGGTGATGTTGTCGTCTTCCGTTTCGACGGTGAAATTGTACTCGCCGGTATCAACATCGGTTGCCTCGGCAGGGAGGTCCCACTCCAGAACCACTGTCTCGTTCGCTCCGCCCTCGAGTTCGAGCGCCTCGGTGTCGATTACCTCGATTTCCTCGTCTGGAACGGAGAGGTTCACCGTCTGATTGTCCATCGCTTCGCCGGTATTGTTGATCGTCGCATCGACCTGGAAGGGGTCCGTGACGTTCACCCGTTCGTCGAACTCGAGGTCTTCGACCTCGAAGTCGGCGGGCTCGAGGACGTCGACAGTTTTCGAATCGGCGTCATCATCGCTCGAGACGTTGAGCTCAAGCTCTCCGATATCGTCGTCGTCAGTCGTGTAGTTAAAATCGAGCGTTTTGTACTCACCGCCCTCGAGTGTGAGGTTCTCCGCTAGGGACTCCGGCTCACTGTCGACCTCGAACTCGATGGATTGGTTAGCGGTTTCCTCGCCATCGTTCGTAACGTTGGCGACGACGTCGATCTGTTCGCCTGCAGTCACATTGTCGGGAATCTCTTCGATGTCGACGTCGAACTTGGCCGGCTCGAGGACGTCGACGGTTTCTGAGGCGGAGGAATCATCACTCGAGACGTTGAGCTCAAGCTCTCCGATATCGTCGTCGTCAGTCGTGTAATTAAAGTCGAGCTTTTGGTTGTCACCGCCCCCGAGTTCGATGTTTTTGGTCTCGTTCACGTCATCATCGACCTCGAACTCGATGGATTGGTTAGCGGTTTCCTCGCCATCGTTCGTAACGTTGGCGACGACGTCGATCTGTTCGCCTGCAGTCACATTGTCGGGAACCTTTTCGATTTTGACGTCGAACTCGGCGGGCTCGAGGACGTCGACGGCAACCGTCTCGGTGTCGGAGTCGTTCAGGCTGTTGACGGTGACGTCGCCCGTTCCGTTATCACCATTCTCTGTGTTCCAGGTTAGGTTCTCTACTGTGCTATTTCCTGGATCGAGAGTGATCTCGGTATCGCTGACGTTCTCGTCGTCGAAATCGGTTAGATTGATGGTCTGTGTCCCCTTGTCTTCACCGACGTTGGTGACGTTCACCTCGACGTCGAGAGGATCGCCTTCGGTCACGTTGTCGGTATCGGTGATCTCGACCGAAAAGTTCCCGGAGTTCGACCCAGTCCCAGCCGCAGTTCCGACCACGCCCCCGAACGCGAGAGCGAGTAATATCCCAATCAAGAGTACAGCACGGAGAGTCCTCGATTCCGCCATACGTTTTCGACGTCCGTCCGGTACTCTCTCGGATGTCATCTAGGGGGCCTCATCGGCACGGTGGGTCGGCTGATAGCTGTGTTTCATATCTGTTGTCGGTAGCATGTCAGTTTTTCGCGTCCATCAGCCAGCGGACGGTCGATCACCGCGTTCGTCGCAGTTCGCCTTCCGGCCTGCGTGTCCTGTCCCGGTCCGGACGGGGCGAACCCAGCCCCCGGTCCCCGCTCTCTCTGTCAGGTGTTGGTCGTCGCGGGGTCGATGCTCCGATGTACTCCGTACCGGTTACCTTACTGGACTCTCTCAGTGGGTAATAATTAACCTTTTGGCTCGCCCTGTGGGACGTCAGCCGCCGTGTGTACACCGGCCACGAGGGGTGGATCACTCGAAACGAATCGACGACAGCGCGGAAAACCCGCATACGCAGGTACCGTCTTACACCCGTATGGATGTAAACGAACGCGGTCAGTACCGCTCGGATCCGCCGCCTGGCAGACGCTGGTGGACTGTCTGGAGTACTAGTTGACGTGTTGGCCGAAGACTGTGTCTAGAAGTACGAGCGGTGGTTACTCGTCTGCGTCGTCAGCGCGTGCTTCGATCGAGACGTCGCGTTCGGTGACCGCGCTCACGTCGGCCGTCTCGGCGGAGTCGATCGTGACGGGACCGACTTCGTAGATCACGGACGGTTGTATCGGGCGATCACTGACGCTCTCCCAGACGTCTTCGACTTCGTCCGTGGCCTCGGAGTGTAGCGTAACGCGAAGCGAGTCGTCGCTTTCCAACGACCCCTCGAGTGTGTCTCCGGTGAGGACCGCGTTGTCGTGGATAACTTGGATGGCGAACCCGAGTGTACGCTGTTGGTTCTGAACGGGTGATTCCGTCTTTTGATCCGGATACGCCGTGAGCAGGTACCGCAACCGGAGCGGGAGCGGTGGCTCTCGGTACCGGTCGTCCGTTACCCGAACGCGGCCGGTGGTCCCGCTCTGCCCGTCTTTCGAGATTTTGTAGAGGTACACCGAGAGTCGGACGTCGGATTCGGGATCGATCTCGTCCGGAGAGGCGAGTCGGATCTGAGCCGGTGTGACGTCGAGGTCGCTTCGATCGCTCATTTCCGCTCTGAGTAATCCGAGGATCGTCGCACTTGCGTCGCCGATGACTGTGTAGTCGGCCATCGGCTACCACTCTTCGGTACCGATCGCACCCCTCACGGAGGAACGACTTCGCACGATCGGGGCCGGCTGTATCGGTGGTTGCTCCGGCGCTGACCACCGGTTCTGTGGGCTAGACTCGAGGTCGTCGGTACCGTTATCAGCTGCGTTCACGGTGTGGTACTCTCACTCTCGCGCTATAGAAAATTTGCTATGTGGTGTATCCGGACACCGATCGGAGCCATACCGTCATACGTCGTGTTTAGAACGGCTGACACTCGAAAGGTGTGCGATCGCCAGACGCGTCACTACCATCGTATGATGTTTCATATGCACCCGACAGGTAAAAAACAGCATACAAGGCCTCCTTTTCTACAAAAGTATAAGAAATATGAATATTCTCGAACGGGCCAGAAGAGCTAAATAACCACCGTTGAAACAGTGGTTCGCCGAACATGTCTCCACACAAGAGGTGTGCGTAAATGCCGGAGTACTTGGCGCCGGGCGTCTATGTCGAGGAAGTCGACAGCGGGTCGAAATCCGTCGAAGGTGCGAGTACGAGTACAGCGGGGTTCCTCGGGCAGACCGAACGGGGTCCACTGAAGCCACAGTTGGTCACCAACTACGGGGACTTCACCCGGGTCTACGGTGGGCAAATCGATGACTCCTACCTCGCACACACAGTGCAGGGGTTTTTCAACAACGGCGGAACTCGCTGTTTCATCGCCCGAGTCACCCCCGAGGAACCACACGAGATTGCGAAAGCCACCCTCACCGACGAGGACGGCGACGACGTGTTGACCGCCACGGCGATCGGACCCGGAGACTGGGGTGAGACGGTCTCGGTGACCGTCCGAGACGCGCCCATGTCGAGCGACGACAATACGATCTTCAACATGGTCGTCCGCTACTGGTCGGTCGAACCGGGTGACGTCGAGAACCCGGGCAGCGACGACCCCGATCCGGCACCCGAGGAAGAAGAGCGATTCGACGATCTGACCGCCGAGGAAGGCTCCTCGCAGTACTACGGGACTATCCTCGAGGGCTCGTCGACCCTAATCGAGATCGAATCGGTGGGCGACGGCCGCCCCGAGAACGGGACGGTCTGGCTGGACCTCGACAACGGTGGGGGCGTGAGCACCGACGGGGGCGACGAAGCCGAGGACGTCGAAGACGACGCCGAAGCGGACGAGGATGACGAAGCTAGCACCGACGGCGGCACCGACGGCGTGACACTCGCTGACTACCAGGGCAACGACTCGCCGGAAAACCGCTCGGGCCTGGCGGCGTTCGAGGAGATCGACAACATCTCTATCGTCTGTGCGCCCGACGAGAACGACGTTCCGGGCGTGACCGACGCGCTCGTCACCCACTGTGAGAACATGGGCGAGCGGTTTGCAATCTTGCAGGCACCGCAGAACGCCGGCGCGATTTCGGACATGGAGACGCCCGTCGACTCCTCGTACGCGGCGTACTACTACCCGTGGATCGAGATCATCGACCCGGCGACGGGAACGACCGAACTGGTCCCGCCGGGTGGTCACCTGGCTGGCATCTACGCCCGGAGTGACAACCAGACTGGCGTCCACAAGGCACCCGCGAACGAGGTCGTCAGGGGTGCACAGGGTCTGCAGGTCAACATCACGAAAGCCGAACAGGACCTGCTGAATCCGAAGGGTGTAAACTGTATCCGTGAGTTCCAGGGACGCGGTATCCGCGTCTGGGGTGCACGAACGACCGCGAGCGATCCGTCCTGGAAGTACATCAACGTTCGCCGGTTGTTCCTGTTTCTCAAGCAGTCGATCGACGACGGGACCCAGTGGGTCGTCTTCGAGCCGAACGACCAGGACCTCTGGGCTCGCGTGAGACAGACCGTCGAGCAGTTCCTCACTACCGTCTGGCGAGACGGCGCACTCATGGGAACGACGCCCGAAGAGGCGTTCTACGTCCGCTGTGACGAGTCGACGATGACCCAAGACGACATCGACAACGGCCGTTTGATCGTCGAGATCGGCGTCGCACCGGTCAAGCCCGCAGAGTTCGTCATCTTCCGCATCGGCCAGTGGACCGGAGATTCATAGATAACGAGGAACAATGTCAGACCAACACGGCCCATATCGAGGTGAACGGTTCTCCGTCGACCTCGGTGACGACGAACTCGACGGGTTCCGAAAGATCGAACTCCCGAAGCACGTCACCGAACGATCGCAGTTTAGGGGTGGTGAAGACCCGGCCCACACCCAGCAGTTGTGGGCGGCGACCCAGTACGAGGATCTCGTCATAACTCGGGCGGTCGACGACGACAACACCCTGTACGAGTGGCGGGACAAGGTCGAAAAGGGCCAACTCGAGGACGCCCGCAAGGACTCGATCGCGGTGATCCTCAAAGACGAGATGGGACAGAGCGCCCTGCGGTGGGAGTTCACCAACGCCTGGCCGAAAGAGTACCAGACGCCGAACTTCAACGCGGACAAAGACGACATCGCGACGGAAACGCTCGTGATCGCCCACGAGGGAATGGAGCGTAAAGGAGGAACGTAAGGAAGATGGTAAACAGACTAGAACCATACAAGATAAATCGGTTCGTCGTCGACCTCGGGGAGTACGACGTCGAGGACTTCGTCGAGGTCCGAATGCCGAACACGACGACCGAGGTCAACGACTACCGAACGGGAGCCGACGCCGCACACAACACCAAACTCTGGGGGAGCACGCGGTATGACGACTTGGTCATGACCCGCGGTGCCGACGACAACGACGACCTCCTGACCTGGCGTCGGAAGATCAACCAGGGAAAGATCGAGGAAGGCAAAGAGGACGCGATTTCGATCACATTGAAAAACGAGATGTTCGACGGTGGCGGCCCGCGCTGGGAGTTTACCAACGCGTGGCCGCGTGAGTATCATCCGCCGACGCTGACCACCGACGGCTCACAGGTCGCAATGGAGACGATCGTCATCGCCTACGACGAAATGAGCAGAACCGCATAACATGTCCGAATCAGGATTACAGACCGAATTCGAGTTCACCCTCCCGAAAGGGTACGTCGACGACGAGGGAACCGTCCACAGAGAAGGGCGAATGCGCCTGGCGACCGCCGCCGACGAGATCAAGCCACTGAACGACCCACGTGTACAGGAAAACCCGTCGTTCCTGACGCTCATCCTGCTTTCGCGGGTCGTTTCGGACCTCGGCTCGCTCGATCGGATCACGCCGGAAGTGATCGAGTCGCTTTTCGTCGCCGACCTCGCGTATCTACAGGAGTTCTACGAGCGCATCAACAACGGCGGAACCGACTTCGTCGACGTACTCGAGTCACCGATCGGCGCCTCCGACGTCGACGGAGGCGCCGACCCGGAGGTCGAAGAGAAACCGGGAAACCCCGAGCCATGACCACGCACCCTCCCGACGAACTCTTCGAAGAGATGGCGTTCATCGCCTACTACTTCAACTGGCCGCGGGAGGAAGTCCTCTCGATGCCCCACTGGGAACGACGACGATGGTGCGAGGAGATCAGCACGATCAACGAGGAGGTGAGCAGTCCGGGCGAGGACGACCTCCTGGAACCGACCATAGAGAACCTGCCGTTGTAGACCACCCATCTCGACCGGGATCGGATCACACCACCATGCCGGCCGGAGAGCCGGCGACCGTTCCATGACGTTCGATTTCACCGAAACACGACCCGACGCAGTTCCGTACAGAGACTCACGCTTTCACGTCGAAATAGACGGCGTCGTCGTCGGTGGGTTCACCGACGTCTCCGGGCTCCGAGTCGAGAGCTCCGTCGTCGAGTACCGCGAGGGCGGTGTCAACGAGTACACCCACAAATTCCCAGACCGCGTTCACGCATCGAACGTCACGTTGTACAGGGGGATCACCGGCTACAACGAGTTCTTTCGATGGGTGGCCAAGTCGACCTCGACGGAGCGTGAGACCGTCCAACGGGACGTCATCGTGACGATGGCCGATAAGCAAGGCCAGGAGGTTCGCGGATGGGTCTTCATCAACGCCTATCCGATCCGCTGGGAGGGGCCGCGTATGCACGCGAACGGTACCAACGTCGCGATGGAGATGGTCGAATTCACCCACGAGGGGATCGAGACGGTCGATTACTGATCGCCGATGAGCACGATAGCTACCCGACGACCGTGGGCGGGACGAAAACCGGAGATGACACATGAGTAAAACCGACTACGCCGACGGGTTTCGAACGTACTGGGCCGACAGGTACGACTCGGCCCACCG
>LKNC01000124.1 GCA_001564255.1 Natrialbaceae archaeon Tc-Br11_E2g1 | reverse complement strand
GACCGACTCGTCTACACCGTCCTCGATCACGCCTACCGCGAGGACGAGGTCGACGGCGAGGAACGGACCTACCTCACACTCGATCCCGAGGTCGCCCCCACCTTCGTCGGCGTCTTCCCGCTGCAAAACGACGAGGAACTCGAGGCCGTCGCCGAGGATATCGCCGCCGACCTCCGGGCGGAAGGCATGGCGGTCACCTACGACGACTCCGGGGCGATCGGCCGACGCTACCGCCGCCAGGACGAGGTCGGCACCCCCTTCTGTGTCACGGTCGATTACGAGACCATAGAAGGCGAGGGGACGACCGTCACCGTCCGCGAACGGGACTCGACAGCCCAGAAACGCCTGCCGGTCGCCGAGCTCCCCGAAACGCTGGCTTCCCTGCGTGCGGGCGAGGTCGACTTCGCCGGCCTGGAGGGGTAGATTCCGATTAATTGAAGCGTCCCCGATGAGACCGACGAGTGAATGGCCGAGGAACTCAAGCGACGGCTGGTCCACGCGAGTGGCTCCGGGCTGGTCGCACTCTATCTGCTGGCGGACTACCTCGACCTCTCTCTCACCTGGGATCGGTTTCGGCTCCTGATGGTCGTCCTCGCAGCCGGCGTGGTCGTCCTCGAGGCCCTCCGACTCCGGGTCGGACTGGAGTCGTGGATCTACGAGAAACTCACCCGCGAGTACGAACAGGACCAGTTCGCGGGGTACGGCTACTACATGCTCAGTATGACGGTCGTCGTGCTCGTTTTCGACCCGTCGATCGCCCTGCCCGCAATGCTCATGCTCGCGATCGGCGATCCAGTCAGCGGTGCGATCTCCGACGACACGCTTCGTCGGGTCAAGCGCCCGCCGGTGCTCGCGGCGACGTTCGGCGTCATGCTGGTGCTCGCACTCCCGTTTCTGTCCGCCGCCGCCGCGGTCGCCGCCGCACTCGGCGGGACGATCGCCGACGGGGTCACGGTGAAAATCGGCGAGTTCGTCGTCGACGACAACCTGACGATCCCGATCTACGCCGCCGTGTTGGCGTGGGTCACACTCGAGGTCGTCCCCCTCTAGAGGTCGGTGGTCCGGAACCGTCGGTAGCCGACCGCGGTCGCGAGGACGATCCAGCCGACGAGAACGACGAGTGCGAACGCCGGCCGTTCGTACACTGCCGGTTCTGCCGGTGGCTGGATGAACGCCCCGCTGTTGAGATCGGGATACAGCCCACCCAGCAGGTTCGCGTACGCGGCGACTGGATTGATCGCCTCGAGGAACGGGACCCACTCGGGATCCGTCTCGGGATAAGAAAAGCCGTGGCGGACGTACGACAGCGTGTTCGGGAGGTGTGCCCAGAGGTTGAAAAAGAACACGACGAAGGCCGCGAAGGCGGCGGTCGTCGCCCGCGTCGACGTTCGGACGGTCGCCGAGATGGCGACTGCGAGGGCAGTGAACGTCACCGCGAGCAACGCGAGTATCACTCCCACGACGACGAACCTGCCGAGGTCGACGGCTACACCGACGAACAGGGCGAACGGGACGGCAACGAGCAACGACGCGCCCAGCCCCGCACAGATCACGATCGAGCGTCCGACGAGTGTCCCAACGACCACCGTCCGACGGGAGATCGGCAAGCCGAGGACGACGTTCAGCGCGCCGGTCGTTCGCTTCTCCACGAGAGTGGACGCGAAAAAGCCGAGCGCGAGCAGCGGCGTCAACATCGCGAACGCGGGGAGCAACGACGGGAGCAGTTCGACCTGGTTGCCGGCAACCGATGCGGATCGGCCGGCGGCGTAGGTCAGCAGTGCGGACGGGAGGACGAAGAACCCGACGAGGAGCTGGAACTGTCGTTCACGGACGGTGTCACGGACGTCCTCCCGAACGAACAACGCGAACGTATCGGGGGCAGGGGCGTTCATTGAGCGACACCCCGCGTGTAGCGCTCGAAGAGCTCCTCGAGTGAGGTCTCGCTGGTCGTGACGTCCGTGACCTCGGCCCCGGAGTCGTAGACGGTCGCGACGACCGCCGCCTTCGTGGCGTCCGCACAGGCGACGACGACGGTCGTCCCGTCGGCTCTGACGCCGGAGACGCCCTCGAGGGCGCGAACGGACTCGAGGACGCCCTCGGGAACCGCCGAGAGCTCGAGGGTGACGGTGGCGGTCTCGTCCGTCGAGTCACGCAGGGCGTCGATCGTGTCGACGGTGACGAGTTCACCGCCGTCTACGATGGCGACCCGGTCACAGACGGCCTCGACCTGTTCCATGATGTGACTCGAGAAGAAGACGGTCGCCCCGCGGTCGTTTTCCTCGCGGACGATCCGGCGCATGGTTCGTGCGCCGTTGGGGTCGAGTCCCGTCGTGGGTTCGTCGAGGACGAGCAGGTCGGGTTCGCCCACGAGTGCCACCGCGAGCATGAGCCGCTGGGCCATCCCTTTCGAGTACTCGGCGACGGGATAGGCGTCGGGACCGCACATACCGACGCGTTCTATGAGTTCCTCGGGGTCGTCGTCGGCACCGTTCGCCTCGATGGCGAACTCGACGTGTTCGCGGCCAGTACGCTCGCCGATCGGCCCGTAGCCGTCGGGGAGGACGCCGACGCGCTCGCGGACGGCGGTACTCTCGGTCGCGACGTCGCGTCCGAGGACGGAAACCGAGCCCGACGTCGGGGCGGTATAATCGAGCAGGATATCGATCGTCGTCGATTTCCCCGCGCCGTTGGGGCCGAGGAATCCGAAGATCTCGCCGGAGCGAACGGTGAGATCGAGGTCGTGGAGGGCTGTGACCGATCGACTCCCGAGGAAGCCGACCCGCTCGTAGCGTTTGGTCACGCCGCGGAGTTCGATCGCGGCCATACGATCGACCTCGACGAACGAACGTATTATTCTTTTGATCGGTTTGGAGGGGAGTAATAGCTATATGGCTCGGCCGAGTCCGGACTGGCAGATGGGATACACGACGCGTCCCGGCGTCCCCAGGCCGGTCGCCAGGTTTGGAAGCTACCTGCGCGAGTGTGTCCGGATCGACACGCGAGCGCTCGCAGCCTTTCGCATCCTGGCCGGGTTACTCATCGCCGCCGACTTGCTGTTGCGTTCCCGGAACTTCACGTTCTTTTACACCGACGAGGGGGTCGTCCCGCGAGCACTCGCGATGGAACTCAGTTCGGGTTTTTCCGTCTATCACCTGACGACGAGTACGACGCTCATCGTGGCGCTTTTTCTCTTCCAGGGGCTCGTCGCCCTCCAGCTTATCGTCGGCTACAAGACGCGGGTCGCGACCGTCGTCTCTTTCCTTCTGGTCATCTCACTCGACCACCACAACCCCTTCGTCCTGAGCTACGCCGACACCCTGTTTCGGTTCTTGTTGTTCTGGGCGATCTTCCTCCCGCTTGGCGAACGCTGGTCGATCGACGCCCTCTCCCGGGATCGCACGCCACGCACCGCGGTCGCGGGTATCGCCACCGCCCTCATTCTCGGCCAGATGATCTACATGTACTTCACCAACGGGCTGATCAAATCCCGCTCGGACGTCTGGACGAGCGGGGACGCAGCACCACAGGTCCTCGCGATGGACGAAATCACCTTCCTGCTCGGCGACTTCGTCAGCGGGTTCCCGACGGCACTCGAGTTCGGCAGCCTGCTGTGGTTTTACCTGCTCGTGGGCTCGCCACTCCTGTTACTCCTCCGGGGGTGGCCACGGGCCGCGTTCGCCGGGCTCTTTTTCGGCGGCCACGCCGCGTTCGCGCTGACCGTCCGCATCGGCGCGTTCGCCTACGTCGCCTTCGCGGGACTGCTCTTGTTCGTGCAGACGCCCGTCTGGGAGGACACGAAGCGACTGCTCACCGCCGCCGGGGTCGACGTCGTCGGCGGCTACGAGCGAACGCGGGACCGACTCGAGGCGGTCACGAGGGTCCTCCCGGAGTACCGCCTCGACTCCGAACGGGCGGTGGCCCTCCGGAGTGGCGGGTACAACGTCGCCTTCGGACTCCTCGTCGTCGCCATACTCGTGGTCGCCGCCGCAGTGGCCGTCAACGTCGGCGGCGCTGTGATCGACGGGGACGACGACCGGCCGCTCGAGGAACGGGTCGAGGTGACGATAGAGGGGACCCTGGAGGAGACCACTGGCGTGGGCGAAATCTACTCGACGGCGGGCTACTTCGGCGTCGACCAGCCGATCGGCTGGGGCGTCTTCGCCGGCCCCGATCCTCGAACGCAAGACCGTTACTACGTCTTCGCGGCCGAAACCGAGAGCGGGGAACGTCTGGACGTCTGGAACGACCGGGAACTTACCTACGACCGCCCCGGCGACCAGTTACAGAAACAGTACGGCACCTACCGGGAACGGTTCTACATGAACAGCGTCCGCCGTGGCGGCCACGGGAACGATCTCGCCCCGACCCTCGCCGAACACGTCTGTGCGGAGTGGTCGGCCGACCACGACGACGACCTCGCTTACCTCAACATGTACATGGTCGGCGAGGACGTGACCCTCGAGACGCTGCACTCGCCGGACGAGCGCGAACGGTCCTACACGGAGATTTACAGACACGGCTGTGGGGACAGGGAGCCAAGGGAGATCGACCCGCCGGAGTGACGGGTCAGGCGTTCAGCCGCCAGAGTTCGAAATTGAGGACGGCTGCGAACGTGATCCAGGCGAGGTAGGGGACGAGGAGACCCGCCGCCCGCCTGTCTACCCGATTGAACGCGACGATGGTGGCAACGACGAGCCCCCACAGGGCGACGATGACGACCAGGCCGAGGAACAACTCCTCGAGGGCGAAGAAGGTGGGCGTCCAGGCGACGTTGAACACCATCTGGAGGGCGAACAGGCCGAGCGCGAGCCGTCGGGCCGGGGCGTCGGCCCGCCAGACGAGCCACAGCGCGACGCCCATCAGGGTAAAGAGTGCGGTCCAGACGATCGGAAACGCGATCTCGGGTGGGTAGACGGCGGGTTTCTCGAGGGCGCGAAACCACGCGCTGTCGGGACTCGAGAGGAGTCCCGGGAGGCCGCCGACGACGTTGATCAGAAGGACGAACCCGATCGCGGCGAGGATCGAGTCGCCGTCGGGAAGCCGGCGAGTGGCGGCCGAATTCTCCATACGAGGAGTAGTCGACGGAGCGGGATAAACTGCCCCCACCGTTTCACTTTCACCGCGGTACGCGAATCCTTAACCGAGACGGCACCGAACCACGGACAAATGGCTACGACGGACGAGGACGTCCCCTCGATCGAGCATCCGCTCCTCGAGTCCGACTTCCTCGAGCGACGCCTCTACCAGCTCAAACTGGCGGGAACGGCGGCGAACGACCACACCCTCGTCTGTCTGCCCACCGGCCTCGGCAAGACGACGGTGAGCCTGCTCGTGACGGCCCGCAGGCTCGAGGAAGTGGGCGGGAAATCGCTGATGCTCGCACCGACCAAACCCCTCGTCCAGCAACACGCCGAGTTCTACCGGGAGGCCCTCCGGATACCCGAGGAGGAAATCGTCGTCTTCACGGGCGACGTCAGCCCCGACGACCGGGCGGCGCTGTGGGCGGACGCGACGGTCGTGATGGCCACTCCGCAGGTCATCGAGAACGACCTCGTGGGCACCCGTATTTCTCTCGCCGACGTCACCCATCTCACCTTCGACGAGTGTCATCGAGCCACCGGCGACTACGCCTACAACTACATCGCAGAACGGTACCACGCCGACGCGACGGAGCCGCTCGTGACTGGCATGTCGGCCTCGCCGGGGGGCGACGAGGAGGCCATCCTCGAGGTCTGTGAGAACCTCGGCATCCGCGAGGTCGAGGTGATGACCGAGGAGGATGCAGACGTCGCGGAGTTCACCCACGAGACCGACCTCGAGTGGGAACGCATCGAGTTACCCGAGGAGGTCATAGCGATCCGGGATCTGCTAAACGAGGTTATCACAGAGCGCCTCGAGAAGCTCAAGGAACTCGGGATCGCCGACTCGGTCCAGCCGGATCAGTCCCAAAAGGAACTCAACAGGATGCGCGCCCAGCTCCAAGGGCTGATCGGCAACGATCAGTCGAAAGGCTACGAGGGGATGTCGATCCACGCGGAGGTGATGAAACTCCGTCAGGCGGTTAGCTTAGTCGAGACCCAAAGCGTCGAGGCCCTCCGGCGGTACTTCGAGCGCCAGCGCAACCAGGCCCGCACGTCGGGGGCCTCGAAAGCGAGCCAGCGGATGATATCCGATCCACGAGTCCGGGAGGCGATGCGAAAATCGGAGTCGTTCGACCAGCTCCACCCCAAGTATCGCAAGACGCGAATGCTGCTGGCCGAGACGCTCGGATTAGAGGGCGGGCAGCGGGTGATCGTCTTCACCGAGTCACGGGATACGGCCGAGGCGCTGACCGAGTTCCTCGAGGACAGTGTCGACGTCCGGCGTTTCGTCGGCCAGGGGGACCGCGACGGATCGGACGGGATGACCCAGAAACAACAGCAGGAAGTCCTCGATGACTTCCGGGCCGGGGAGTTCGAGGTACTCGTCTCCACGTCGGTCGCCGAGGAGGGTCTGGACGTCCCCGAGGTCGACCTCGTCCTCTTTTATGAACCCGTCCCGACGGCGATCCGTTCGATCCAGCGGAAAGGGCGGACGGGCCGACAGTCGAAAGGCCGAGTCGTCGTCTTGCTCGCCGAGGACACCCGCGACGAGGCGTACTTCTGGATCTCCCGGCGACGCGAGAAAGAGATGGAGTCGGAACTGCGCCAGCTGAAAGGCGTCGCCGAGGAAATCGAGGAGGAACTCGACGACAGCCAGCAGTCGCTCTCGGCGTTCGAGAGCGGGGCGAAAGTGAACCGTGGGACCGAGAAACCCGGAGACAGCGGCGCGGTCTCGAGTGGAACCGAAGGGGTTGCGGGACAGCCCGGCCTCGAGGAGTTCGCCGACGTCGGGGCTGGCTCCGACGACGCTGACGATGACGTCGAAGACGTCGACGAACGCGACACCGTCGACCCACCGACACCCGACGAAGAGGCGGGGACGATCGAGATCGTCGCCGACCAGCGGGAGATGGATTCTTCCGTTCCCAGGGAGCTCTCGAGGGCGAACGACCTCGAGGTCCGCCTCGAGACCCTCGCAGTCGGCGACTACGTGCTCTCGGATCGCGTGGTCGTCGAGCGCAAGTCCGCCGCGGACTTCGTCGATTCGCTCGTCGGCGGGGATCGGTCGGCGTTCGAGCAGGTCGGCGCGATGGCCCGACACTACTCCCGGCCGATCGTGATCGTCGAGGGCGAGGGCGTCTACGAACAACGCGATGTCCACCCGAACGCGATCCGCGGGGCGCTCTCGAGTCTCGCCGTCGACTTCGGGGCGAGCGTCCTCCGGACCGAAAGCGAGGCCGACACGACCGAACTGCTCGCGGTGATCGCGCGGCGAGAACAGCGAACCTCGAGTCGGACCGTCTCGGTCCACGGCGAGAAGGGAACGAAGACCCTCGGGGAACAACAGGAGTACGTCGTCTCCTCGATCGCCGAGATCGGCCCCGTGACCGCGAGGTCGTTACTCGAGGAGTTCGGCAGTGTGGAGGCGGTAATGATCGCGAGCGAGGAGGAACTCCAGAACGCAGACGGCGTCGGGGCGGTGACGGCCGAACGGATCAGGGAAGTCGTCGGGAGCGACTACACGGGCTGACGGTATCGGACGGCGCCGTGCGATCGCCACCCCGTCCCGGCTACATCGTTCACGGCGTACGTCCGGCAGGTTCAACCGTCACGTTCCTCGAGGAAGCCGACGAGGCGGTCGTTCACCGTTCGCGAGCGTTCGACGAACGCGAGGTGGCCGGCCTCGAGGGTCTCGAGGTCCCCACGTGGAAGGGTCGCCTCGAGGTCCCGGGCCGACTCGAGGGGGACACACTCGTCGGCGGTCCCGTGGACGAGCAGTGTGGGCTGGGTGACCTCGTATCCCCAGTCGGTCGCGTCGAAGCCCTCGAGGGCGGCGATCTGTGACTCCCAGCCGGCTCGTGAGGCGTCCCCATCCGCTCGCCAGTCGACGATCCCGTCGAGGACGTCGGGTTGTGCT
>LKNC01000123.1 GCA_001564255.1 Natrialbaceae archaeon Tc-Br11_E2g1 | reverse complement strand
CGCGTCGGCGATCCGCGCGGCCTCGGTGTTGCCCTGCTGTGTGGCTCGCCCGTCGGCGAACTCGGCGACCGTCTCGAGTCTGTCGAGGTCTTAGACGGTGGTGACGACCTCTTGGGGCATCGACTGGGTGAACTGCTGGCCCGTCTGTGGCTCGTGTCGTTGTGTCTCGAACTGTCCGTGCTGGCGACCACCGCCCATCGCCTGGGGTTGCTGTTGGCCGGCCTGATATCCCTGCTGTTGTGGTTGCTGTTGGCCGGCCTGATATCCCTGCTGCTGGGATTGCTGTCGGCCGGCTTGCTGGCCTTGCTGTTGTGGTTGCTGTCGGCCGGCTTGCTGGCCCTGCTGTTGTGGTTGCTGTTGGCCGGTCTGATATCCCTGCTGCTGGGATTGCTGTCGGCCGGCTTGCTGGCCTTGCTGTTGTGGTTGCTGTTGGTCGGCCTGATATCCTTGCTGTTCGGACTGCTCTCGTTGGCGTGGCTGTCGCTGATGTTGACTCATGGTTCTCTCGTTCGTGGCCGTACGTCGGTCGCGGCCGACACGGTCGTCCGCTCTGAATCACCGGCCGCTCACTGACACGACCACACAGTCACCACCACCGGGGAGAATATAATACCAGTGTGCGAAGCTCTTGAATTGTCCTCTGGGGAGTACGTCGAGTCGATAGACACAAACCGGGGAAAGACACAGGGGAGTGACGATCGCCGTCAGGACTCCCCGTCGTGGAGGCGCTCGAGGACCTCCTCGGCGTTCTCGACGGCTTTCGCCTTTTTGGCGGGATAGGCCTCGACTTTCCCACGGAACGTGATGCCGTCGCCCAACCGGACGTCCCCGTTGAACGCGGCCTGTTTGTCGAGTGTGAGGAACAGTTCAGTGTTCTCGGTGACGCGGTCGTCGAGTTCCTCGATTACCCCCTCGAAGTCCTCTAAGTCGGCGAGTCTGGAGAGGACGTGACGGACGTCGTCGGCCCTCTCGACGCGGGCAGAAAAGACGAGAATGCGGTCGCCGTAGTGGCCCTCACTCTCCGCCCGTTCTACCTCGAACTCCTCGGGGAGGAGGGTCCAAAGCGCCTGTTCGACGCGTTTTTGATCCTCGGTGACATAACAGAACGTCCGCAAATCGACGTAGTGAAGCGGGATCTTTGGCATCGATACGTGCGGTATGGGTGTGAAATTACTCGTCGGTCCCTTCGTCGGCGGCCTCCAGGGCGTCCCCGGGAACGCCGGACTCCTGGCCGTCCTCGAAGCTCACGGTGTAGGTGACGTCGCCGAACATCGACTCCATGGTCTGGGTGACCGTGCCGACTTCGCCGTCGAACTCGCTGTGCTTGTCCTCTAAGACGACGCGGTCGTCTTCCTCGAAGCTCATACCCACAGTTCCCCGTCGTGGGGTAAAAAGGGACTGATTCACAGACCACAGGTCACGACCCCGAAGCCGTGATGAACGTCCGCTCCCGGGTCTCCGCCGGAGAGACTCGACAGCGAGTGTGCAGGCCGCCCGACTGGTGACCGATCAGTGATCGACCTCCGGCGGGGAGACGCCGTGGTTGACCGCCCCCGGCCCGTTCCCGACGTCGTAGGGGTGGCTGATCGCGCGGGCGAGAAAGTCCGTCCCACCGGCGACGGCGGACGGGAGGTCCGAACCTCGAGCCAGCCGTGAGGCGATGGCGGCCGCGAGCGTACACCCCGAGCCGTGGGTCGCGTCGGTGTCGACCCGTGGGTGCTCGAACACCCGTACGTCCCCGTCGGTCACGAGGACGTCACGGACCGTCTCGCCGGGAACGTGCCCGCCTTTGATCAACGCCGCGTCGGCACCCATCTCACACAGCCTCCGGCCGGCCTCGCGGGCACTCGCTCCGTCTTCGACGGGCTCACCGGTAAGCACCTCCGCCTCGTCGGCGTTCGGCGTGACGACCGTCGCCTCGCCGATCAGGTCCTCGTAGGCCCGTTCGGCTTCGGGCTCTAGCAGTCGGTCCCCGGAGGTCGCGACCATCACGGGGTCGACGACGAGCGGGAACGGAAAGTCGGGTGCACGATCGGCGACCAGCCGGACGATTTCGGTCGTCGCGAGCATCCCCGTCTTCGCCGCGTCGACGGCGAAATCGGAGAGGACGGCCTCGAGTTGGGCCTGGACCTCCTCGAGTGGGAGGACGTGAGTCGACTCGACGCCGCGGGTGTGCTGGGCCGTCACCGCCGTGAGGACGCTCGTTCCGTAGACGTCGTGGGCGGCCATCGTCGCCAGGTCGGTCTGGATGCCGGCACCGCCGCCGGAGTCACTGCCCGCGATCGTGAGCCCGATCGGTGGTCGTTCGGGTTCCGGGTTCTCCATACCCCATCTATTCGCTTGTTATACAAATGGGTGATGGTCGCCGACGCCGGCGCTCCGAGTCGAGAGGACGGTGTTGATACTGGCGGTGATGGACCTGTCGGTGTGTGTCAGAACTGGCGGGACAGCGCGCGTGTCAGTTCGTCCGCTCTCGGGAGTGGTTTCCGTCTGTCTGACCGACAGTATGACCACCGCACTGACGAGGACGACGAACCCGCTGAACCGTCTCGAGTCGAAGAGCTCCGTCGGACTGGTCGGATCCCTGTGAGTCTTTATCGCCGTCGGGCGTAGAGCCGGCCATGCACGGAACTGGTGTTCCCGTCGCGACGCCGTTCGAGGCGGACGGGGCGGTCGATCACGACACACTGGAAGCACTCCTCGCGTGGCTCGAGGGCGAGGGCGTCGACTTCTTCGTCCCCTGTGGCTCGACCGGCGAGGCCCCGCTTTTGAGTCCCGACGAACGCGCGGACGTCGTCGAAACGGTCCGTGAGACGACCGACCTGCCGGTGCTCGCGGGGACCGGCCACGAGGGCTACCGCCGGACCCTCCGGGCGACCGAACGCGCCGCGGAGATCGGTGCCGACGGGGCGCTCGTGGTCACCCCGTCGTACTACGGTTTCGACGACGACGAACTCGAGGCCTACTACCGCGATCTGGCCGACGCTGCCCCACTGCCGATCTACCTCTACAGCGTCCCGAAGTTCACCGACCACGCCCTCTCGCCGTCGACTGTCGCCGCGATCGCCGACCACGAGAACGTCGCCGGGATCAAAGACTCGAGTGGGAGCCTCGAGTCGATCCAGCGACTCGTCCGGGCGACGGGCGAGGACGTCTCGGTCCTGGTCGGCAGTGGGGGTCTCTACGCCGCCGGACTCGATGCAGGTGCCGACGGCGGCGTCCTCGCGCTCGGAAACGTCGTCCCCGGGCGGGCGAGTGAGGTATACCGACGACACCGCGGCGGTGATCGGGCGGGTGCCCGCGAACTGAACGCCGCCCTCGTCGAACTCAACCACGCCGTCACCGCCCGCTACGGCGTTCCCGGCGTCAAGGCGACGCTCTCGCTTCGTGGCCAGCCCGCCGGGAAGCCACGCCGGCCGCTGTGCCCCGTCGACGACGCGATCGGCGACCTCGAGACGCTTCTCGAGGACGCCCTCGAGGCGTCCCCGGACTGGTCGGTCGACGCGTAATCGGAGCCGATCATATCCTCGGTTTGAAGTAACCTTGGACAGTTACTAGAAAGAGTGAAAATGCCGGACCGTGTATCCGCCGATAATGTCTTTCTCGTCCCCTACAGAGGCCCGTCGGGACCTCGAACTTAGTATGTCCGAGCTTACAGGTGCGATAGGGGATTCGATTACGGTTCTCCCGTTGCTCGTCGCGCTCGCGTTGACGACGAGCGCCTCCCTTCCCCACGTCCTGGTCGGCTTCGGCGTCTTCCAGATCGTCTGGGGGCTCCACTACGGGATGCCACTTTCCGTCGAGCCGATGAAGGCGCTCGTCGGGCTCGCGATCGTCGGCGGCCTCTCCTATCCGGAACTCGCTGCCGCCGGCCTCCTCGCCGGGGGCGTCCTCCTCGTTGCCGGCCGCTTTGGCTTCGTCGGGGCCCTCGAGGCCGTCGTCGGCGAACCGGTCGTCCGCGGGGTGCAACTGGCCGTCGCCCTGTTGCTCCTGGAGGCGGCCGTCTCCCTGTCGGCGGGAGACGTCCCCGTCGCTCTCGCCGGCTTCGCCCTCGTGGGCGTCCTCGTCGCCGCGGGCTATCGCCGGGAGAGTGCCCTCGTCGTGCTCGCACTCGGGGGAATCGTCGCCGTCGCCGTCGCCGGCGTGTCGACCCCACAGCTCCCCTCGGTGACGCTGTTCCCTGCCGGCCTCCCCGAGTTCTCGACGGGCGCACTCGAGGGGACGGTCGCCCAGCTCGGGATGACGATCGGCAACGCCGCCATCGCTACCTCGCTTCTGTGTGCCGACCTCTACAACCGCGACGTCTCCGCCGACGACCTGGCAGAGAGCATGGGCGTGACCTGCCTGGCCGCGGTTCCGGCGGGCGGCGTGCCGATGTGTCACGGCAGCGGTGGCCTCGCGGGCAAGTTCGCCTTCGGGGCACGCACTGCCGGCGCGAACGTCATCCTCGGCGTCTTCTACCTCGCGCTCGCGCTCGTCGCCGGGGCCGCCCTGCTCGCCGCGTTCCCGCTTGCACTGCTCGGTGTCCTGTTGGTCGTCGTCGCCGTCGAACTCGGCCGAGCCGCCCTCGAGCCGATCGACACCCTTCCGGCGTTCGCGCTGGTCGTGGCCGTCGGACTGGTCGGCGTGGTCGTCAACGTCGGTCTCGCGTTCGTCCTCGGGATCGTCGCCTACTGGCTCAGATAATGCGGACCGTTCGCGGTGGCAAAAAGTCATGGTACTGTAGGAGAAAGGTGGGCCAATGGCAGCGCAACGGCAGACGGACGACTACCTGTTCGACCTCTATCGGCGGTACGTCGGCGAACCGGAGAGTCGAACCGACGTCTACGTCGGTTTCGGGCTGTTTCTGGGGGGGATCGGCCTGGCGGCCGTCGCGCTCGTCCTCTTTCTTTTGAGTGTAACACTCGAGCGCCCCTCCGATGCCTACTGGACGGTCGCACAGTTCGCCTACGCGTTCGGGATGGTCGCCCTGCCCGTCCTGATGACCGGAATCGTCGTCTTGCTCTCGGTCGAACGGCGCGTGCTGGTCGTCTCCGGACTCGGTGTTGCGATCATTTTCCTCGCAGTCGGTGGGTTCGTCTGGGCGTTCCCCGACGACTGGAACTTCCACGGCGAAAACTACACGATTCACGTCGTCGCGACGTACGCCGTCGGCTTCGCGGCACTGGCGGCTTCGACCGGCGGCGCACTCATCGGCCACTACCTCGACGTGGCGGCCTCGAGACCGGCTCCGGACGACGATGAGAGCGCGGAGACGGCCGAGACGGTCTCGGAGGCGGAGGTCGAACGGGACATCGAGAGCGCGATGGAAGACGTCGAAATCTCGTGGGGTGGCGTCGAGAAAAACGAGACGACCCGGCTGAGCTTTACCGACGAGGAGTTCGAGGCGTCGAACCTCGATTCCGGGGCGACAACCGTCCGATCGTCCGGGATCGACGCCCAGGTCTCGAGTCTCAAGGGGCTGAAAGGCGGCGAAGGGAAGACCACGACCTCGAGTGGTGGCGTCGACGACCAGTCGGCAAAGCTCAACGAACTCAGGGAACGAAAGCGTGCGGAAGCCGAGGCCGCCGAGGCCCAGGGCGGGCTTCTCGCTCGCCTCAAACACTGGTTGATCGGCGACGACTCGACCGGGAAGGCCTGATCCGGTCACGGCCCGTTACCGCCTCTTTCACTCGATACCCCCCTTCTTATCACAACGTCTCCAGATATATTATATTTACATAGATTTATGATCCATCGGTGGCCTTGGCCACACATGGCCAAAGGCCTAGACGTTGGAACCATGAACATCCTGTCCGCACAGCAGGATGGAACCGACACGGTGTTCGTGCAACAGCGTAACTCCTTCGTAGAGATCGAGTACTCCGATATGGCAGAGCAGATGCTCTCGCGAAGCGAAGTACTCCACATCCGCAAAGACGACAAAGTCTACGTCGTCGGCGACGACGCGTTGAACTTCGCGAACATCTTCAACAAGGAGACCCGCCGTCCGATGAAACACGGCATCCTCTCCTCGAGTGAGAAGAGCGCGATCCCGATGATGAAACTCATCATCGAACAGGTCGTCGGCGAACCCGCCTATCGCGACGAGAAGCTGTACTTTTCGACGCCCGCCGATCCGATCGACTCCGACCTGTCGACGCTGTACCACCAGAAGACGATCGAATCGTTCCTCTCGGATATGGGCTACGACGCCGAACCGATAAACGAGGGGATGGCCGTCGTCTACAGCGAACTCGCCGACAACAACTTCACCGGACTGGGTATCAGTTTCGGGGCGGGCATGACGAACATCTGTCTGTCTTACTACGCCGTCCCCGTCACGAAGTTCTCCGTCGCCCGCGGTGGCGACTGGGTCGACGAACAGGCCGCACAGGCGACCGGCACGCCCGTCGACAAGGTAACCTCGATCAAAGAGGACGAGTTCCAACTTGACTTCCAGACCGACGTCGGCGGGGTCGAAGGTGCCCTCTCGATTTACTACGAGAACCTCCTGGAGTACGTCATCAATCAGATCGTCACGGAAGTCGACGAGGAGGACATCGAGGAAGGCCTGGACGTCCCCGTCGTCGTCACCGGCGGCACCTCGAGTCCCGACGGCTTCGAGGAGCTGTTCCGTGACCACCTAGAGGACGCGAACATCCCGTTCTCGATCAGCGACGTCTCCCACGCCAACGAACCCCTCTACAGTGTCGCCCGTGGTGGTCTCGTCGCGGCTCGCTCGGACGAGGACGTAGATCACGGTCAAGAGGAGGAAGCCGAAGCCGCTGCGAGCGAGTAACGGTCGAACCCCGGCCGACGGTACCTCGGTCGGAGTGGACCCCCGCGGTCGGACGGTCACGTTCAGCGAACTCCGGACGGACCGGCCGTATCTCGACGCGCTCCGGGACGCCATCGGCGCCCAGCTCGGTGAGTTCAGGGCGGACACGGTCGACGAGACCCTGAAGAAGTACCTCGGGAGTTCGATCCACGTCGTTTCCCCCGACGATACCGACGGCTGAACCACTCCTCCCGGTTGCCCCCCTACCACCGAGTCGGTTTCCTCGTTCACACGCTCCTCTACCACCGGGCCGCCTTCCTCGACCTCGAGATCGGTATCGACCTCGCGTTCGCCGCGGTCCTCGTCTGCTGGAGCGACCGCCACCGGGCGCTTGCGACCGTCGATCGGCTGATCGGGAAATCGAGTCGCCGATCGACGACGGTGAGACCTACCGACCGTGGTCCTCTCCGGAGGTAAATTTAAATATGTTGAACAACAGCCATGTAAACGTGCAGAACAGTAACGAAATCCGTCGTCGGAGGGTACTTAAGCTAACAGGGGCTGCCACCGCCGCTACGGGCATAACGGCGATGGCTGGCTGTATCAGTGCCGACGACGATGACGATCCGGACGACGAAGAGGAGATTACGGTCACCCTGACCGAATTTCCAGACACGATCGACCCGCTCGATCACATAACCGGGGACTATTTCGACGTTTACGACCACATCTACGAACCGGTCTTCGAGTTCGACCCCGGTGACGGCATCTTCCCGTGGATAGCCGAGGACTGGGAAGCGACCGGTGACGGTTCGACCGAAGTGTCGATACGAGACGACGTGACGTTCCACAGTGGCGACACGCTGACCGCAGACGACATCGCGTGGACCATCAACCGCTCGGTAGACCCCGACTTCGCGCTCGTCAGTGATCTCGGTCAGTTCGGCCTCGGGTCGATTACGGGTGCCGAAGCCATCGACGAGACGCAACTCGAGATCACCTACAGCGGTGCACCGGGGCTCGCCGAGTTCGAGTTCGGCAACTACGCTCGCGCGATGAACCGGGAGTGGGCAGAGGATCGGGACGCCGACGAGGACGTCCTCTCCGGGGACTCCCCCGAAGATTTCAACGGCACTGGGCCGTACGAGGTCGTCGAGTTCGAACCCGAAGTCGAGATCGTCGTCGAAAAGTTCGACGACTACTGGGGCGAGGAGCCACCGTTCGACCGTGTGACGTTCAACGCGGACGG
>LKNC01000122.1 GCA_001564255.1 Natrialbaceae archaeon Tc-Br11_E2g1 | reverse complement strand
GCCGAAACGGATCCGGCGGAGTCCGAGGCGGCGAGCGCGGAGACGCCGACGGCCGACTCGAGTGTGTCCCCATCGGAACCTGCAGATACCGTGACGGCCGACTCCGCGTTCACGCGTGCCTCGAGGGTCGAAGATGGGACGCGTGATCCGAGCCCGACGCGGACGGCGGGGGACTCGAGTGCACGGGATTCACAGACGACCTCGAGGGCTTCGAAACCGGCCGACGATGGAGACGAGGACGACCCGGGGCGGACGGCCGCGTCGGATCAGGAGGTCGAGGACGGCCGGAAGTTCACCGCCCCACACGACCAGCGGACCCTCGAGGGGACCAGCGCGGTCGAGGAGGAACGCTTCGAGTCGTTACCCCCGCTTCGGGTGCTCGGCCAGCTTCACGAGACCTACGTCGTCTGTGAAACGCCCGATGGCCTCGTACTGATAGACCAACACGCCGCCGACGAGCGGGTCAACTACGAACGGCTCCAGGCGGCTTTCGACGCCGACGCCTCCGCGCAGGCGCTTGCCTCGCCCGTTTCCCTCGAGCTCACCGCCGTCGAAGCGGAGGCCTTCGAGAGCTACCGGGAAGCCCTCTCCAGGCTCGGCTTTTTCGCCGACAGGATCGACGATCGCACCGTCACGGTGACGACCGTGCCCGCCGTCCTCGAGAAGACCCTCGAGCCGGATCGACTGCGGGACGTCTTAGCGTCGTTCGTCTCCGGCGACGGCGATTCCGGAGCCGAGACCGTCGACGCGCTGGCCGAGGACTTCCTCGCTGACCTCGCGTGTCACCCCTCGATCACGGGCAACACTTCCCTGACCGAAGGGTCGCTCCTCGAGTTGCTGGAGGCCCTGGACGACTGTGAGAACCCCTACGCCTGCCCCCACGGCCGGCCCGTGATCGTCCACCTCGAGGCCGGCGAGATCGAAGATCGCTTCGAGCGCGATTACCCCGGCCACACGTGACGCCGGGAGCAGCCGGTGGTCGACCGTGACCCACGGGTCATACTGCTGGATAAAACGGTTTACACTCGCTCGTACTCGAACGGCCGCCACCGCCGGCGGCGTGCCGTGAGACGCGATCGAGTGTTCATTGACTGCCCTCCGGCAGTATCAGTCGGCCCGTCGAAGTTCGACCGTGAACACTGCACCGTCGGGTTCGTTGTCCGCTATCCACACGTCACCGCCGTAGTTTTTCGCGAGCGTCGTGACGAGGTACAGCCCTATTCCGGTGCCCGAGCTGTCGAGTCCCATCTCTCCTTTCCCGAAAACCCGCTCTTTCCGTCCGTCGGGGACGCCGCTGCCGTTGTCGGCGACGTGGACGAGAACGCGGCCGTCCTCCTGTTCGGCACTGATCGTCACGCGGGGGACGTCCTTGTCGTTGTGGGTTATCGCGTTCTCGAGCAAGTTACGGAACAGCGACCCGAGCAGGTCGTCCGCGACGACCGCCGTGTCGGGGAGTGGCTCCTCGAGGTCGACAACCGCGCCGGGGTATTTCTTTCGAATCGCCGAAACCTGACGGGTGATCGTCAGAGGGAGTGGCATCCGTCCGTCGACCGGGGCCGTCCGCAACAGCACGTCGGTTACCTCCCGGGTGGCGTTCGTGAACTCGATCGCGTCCTCGGCGCTTTCTTTGATAATGCCGACCGAGCGTTCCCCCTGTGCATCGACGTGACCCTCGAGTCGTTCGGCGTGGCCGTGTATGACCATGAGATCGTTTCGAACGTCGTGACGAACGACCTGATTGAGTACCTCGAGGTTGTCCCGCTGTTCTTCGAGCCGTTTTTCGTAGGTCTTGAGCTCGGTAACGTCCCGGAGGACGACGATCGACCCGGCACGTCCGTCACGAACCGGTTCGTGTGTGACCGAGAAGTGTCGTTCGACCTCGTCGTCCTCGATCGTTATCTGCCCGTCCTCCCCACTGTTCTGAACGAGCTGACAGATCTGCGGGTGGTCACTGCAGAACTCGGCCAGCGGTATCCCGACGACGTTTTCGGGGACGGCACACAGCCGTCTGGCTGCGGGGTTGGCGTCGATGACGACGTCGCGGTCGTCTACTGCGATGACGGGGTCGGGCATCGTCTCGATCACCGTCCGTCGACTGATCGGGACGAGATCGAACAGGTGGTGGTGGAACACGGCGGTTGCCCAAAGAACCGCGGCGATAAGCAACGCGAACGGTGAGAGACGTACGTACGCCGGAACCGTCTCGATCGCGCCGGTGAGGAGGTAGTCGTTGAGACCGATAAAACCGACCGCGAAGCCACCGAGGAGCGCCAGGAGCTGTCGGCGGTGGACCCCGTGTGCGCTTTGAAAGTCACTGACGAGCAAGCCCGCGGAAGCGAGGCTGATCGTAAACACGTACGCCATGAACACGAGGTGCCACGGTCCCCAAACGATGTCCGGACCACCGCCGACGGCCGTCGGTGTCTCCGGTTCAAACGCGAGGTGATGGAGCGGGTTGGTCCCTGTGAGAAAGACCGTGAGGACCGGGATCAGTACCACGACCGCGACTGGCACCGGCGCGAACGTCACACGCTCTCTGCGGACGTACTCGATGACGAGCAGGAACCACCCGAGGAGTATCACGAGGATCAACCCGTTGCGAAACGCCATCGAGACGTGCGCGGGCAGAAACTGTGTGGGCCAGACGTTTATCGAGACCACCACCGTCCACAACGCCCCACCGAACGTAGAGAGGGAAAACCCGCGTGCTCCGGGCTGGTCGCGGTGTTGAAACGCGAACGCCGCGACACTTCCCAAGCCAGCAGCGGCGACCACCATCAGAATCGAGACTGACTGTGCCGTACTGGACATCGTTCCCTGGAAAGGAGCTAGTCGGAGATAAAACCACAGTATGTTGGGCAGTCTCGTACGTTGACCAGTCTCCGTCTTCCGGGCGCCCGGGTGGAGAGACGGGACGGTCGAGACACCGACCTAGCACACAGCTATTTCAGCCCTACCCAAGAACCCAGACACATGCTCGAGCTAGACGGCGCGGACGCCGGCGGCCAGTTCGTGCGGACGGCACTCTCCCTGTCGGCACTGGAAGACCGGCCGGTCCGGATCGAGAACGTCCGTGGTGGACGGTCGACACCCGGACTCCGTCCACAACACCTCGCGGCCCTCGAGACGATGGCGACGGTCTGTGACGCCGAACTCTCGGGAACCGATGTCGGATCGCGGACGGTGACCTTCGATCCGGCGGGGATCTCGGGGGGACGCTACAGCGTCGACATCGGTACCGCCGGAAGCGTCACGCTGCTCTTCGACGCCCTGATGCCGCTCGCCACGCGTCTCTCCTCGCGGCTGTCGGTGACGGTCACCGGCGGGACCGACGTGAAGTGGTCGCCGCCACTCGATTACCTCCGGTACGTGAAACTGCCCCTTCTGTGTCGTCACGGCCTCGACGCGACCGTCGAGGTCTCCCACCGTGGCTTTTACCCCGAGGGCGGCGGGGAGGCCACGCTCCACCTCGGCCCGTCGACCCCCGAGCCCATCGACCTCGAGGAGCGGGGCGGCCTCGAGGCCGTCCGGATCTACTCGACGGAAGCCGACGCGCTGGCCGACCGGGGCGTCGCCCACCGACAGGCCGAGGGGGCACTCGAACGGCTGGACCTCGAGAGCGAGGGCCTCGAAGTGGCAGAACGCGTCGAGGTCACCTCGGCCAGCCCGGGTCCGGGCTCGGCGGTCGTGATCCGGGTCGACTGTGGGGACAGCCTCGCGGGCTTTTCGGCGCTTGGTGAGCGTGGCAAACCCGCCGAAGACGTCGGCGAGGACGCCGCAGACGCCACAAACCGGTTTTTCGAAGGGGACACACCCGTCGACGAACACCTCGGCGATCAGTTGCTCGTTTTCCTCGCACTCGCAGGCGGCCGGGTCCGGCTCCCGGCGGTCACAGAACACGTCCGGACGAGCCTCGCGTTACTCGAAGAGTTCGGAGTGGCGATCGACCTCGAGGAGGGGACACGGACGGTCTGCTGTGAGCGAACGGGGAGATGACGCCACTACTTATTGCACGTCCGCCCGTTGTGTGAACTATGATCACGACGAACGCTACCGCGATCTCGAGGTGGGCACCGTGAGCGACATCGTCACGTTCGGCGAGACGATGCTCAGGCTCTCGCCGCCGGGGAACGAACGCATCGAGTCGACAGACGAGTTCGAGGTCCGTGCAGCGGGGGCAGAGAGTAACGTCGCCGTGGCAGCGGCCCGACTGGGGACGACGGCGACCTGGCTCTCGAAGCTCCCCGACTCGCCGCTCGGGCGCCGTGTCGTCGCCGAACTCGAGGGGTACGGCATCGAGACGGAGGTCGTCTGGTGTAGGGAGGGCAGACAGGGCGTCTACTACTTAGAACACGGTGGTCGCCCCCGTGGGACGAACGTGATCTACGACCGGGTTGACTCGGCGGTCACGACGGCACGACCCCAGGAGTTCGACGTCTCGGTGCTCCAGGACGCCCGGGTGTTCTTTACCACGGGGATCACCCCGGCGCTCTCCGAACGGTTGCAAGAGACGACGACGGAGATGCTCAAGGCCGCACGGAGAAGCGGGACGACGACGGCCTTCGACCTCAACTACCGTCGAAAGCTCTGGAGCCCAGAGGAGGCCCGCGAGACGCTGACGCCGCTCTTTCACGGGATCGACGTCCTCTTCATCGCCGCCAGGGACGCACGCGAGGTGCTCGGCTTCGAGGGCGATCCCCGCCAGCTCGCCCACAAACTCGCCTCGCAGTTCGACTTTACCACCGTCGTCGTCACGCGTGGCGAACAGGGAGCACTCGCCTGGCACGACAACGTCGTCCACGACCACGCTGTCTACGACACCGACACGCTAAACCCGATCGGAACCGGCGACGCCTTCGCGGGGGCCTTCCTCGCCCGCCGACTCGCCGGCGACGACGTTCCACGGGCCCTCGAGTACGCATCGGCGACTGCGGCGCTGAAACGCACAGTACCGGGAGACGTCGCGCTCGTCACGAAATCGGAGGTAGATGCGGTCGTCGAGGGACGAAACGAGGTGATCTCGCGGTAGCCGTCGGGGACCAGCAGCCGTCACGAACTGTGCTCACACACCTCGAGACGCTACCAAGGCCTTATCCTATCCGAGCCAGTATTCGGGGTATATGCAGCACGTGAAGATTCCGCAGGACCGCATCGGCGTTCTCATCGGCGAGGGTGGCGAGACGATGCGCGAGATCGAAACACAGGCGGAGGTACGCCTCGACATCGATTCGGAGAACGGCTCGGTGGCGATCGAAACCGTCGGTGATCCGGTTCGGGGCCTCAAGGGACCGGAGATCGTCCAGGCGATCGGCCGTGGCTTCGCTCCCGAGGACGCACTGACGCTCCTCGAAGACGAGATGATGATGTTCGACCTGGTCGACATCGACGCCGCCGCCCGGAACAAAAACGACATGAAACGCAAGAAAGGGCGACTCATCGGCGAAGGTGGGCGGACCCGCGAACTGATGGAAGAGCTCACCGGCGCGTCGGTCGTCATCTACGGGTCGACGCTTGGCGCTATCGGCTCACCCCGGCAAGTCGAAGCCGTCCGCACGGCCGCCGAGATGATCCTCGAGGGCGCGCCACACGGTACCGTCTACTCGTTCCTCGAAGAGCGCCACAACGAGATGAAACGCCAGGGGATGCAGTACCACCGGTTCCCCGGTGGCCAGTCCTGATCGGTCCCTCCCACCTCCTCGATCGGCAACGGTCAGTGGCCACCACCTCGGTGTGCCCCCGGACGGGGACTCGAGGTCGTCCCTTGCTTTTCCCACTCTGTTCGACTCTTCGAAGGGGTGTCTTCCACGACAAACTGGCGAACCCCGATACTGTCTCACCGGATGAAGCTCCATTCGGCCTTACCGGATACGGGATACCCAAGTCAAATAAACGGCCGGTTTTTCGTCACAAATAGAGCGACTTTCCCCGTCGGTTTGTCGGGTTCAGTAGAGCCAGTACCGAATATTTTATATAGAATAACAATCAATCACTCTCCTACCATGGCACAACAGCAGATGGGCAACCAGCCCCTCATCGTTCTCTCCGAAGACAGCCAGCGAACGTCAGGAAAAGACGCCCAGTCGATGAACATCACGGCCGGGAAGGCCGTCACCGAGGCCGTACGGACGACACTCGGCCCGAAAGGCATGGACAAGATGCTCGTCGACTCGACGGGCAACGTCGTCGTCACGAACGACGGCGTCACGCTCCTCCGGGAGATGGACATCGACCACCCGGCGGCGAACATGATCGTCGAGGTAAGCGAGACTCAAGAAGACGAGGTCGGCGACGGCACCACGAGCGCCGTCGTCGTCGCGGGTGAACTGCTCAAACGCGCCGAGGAACTGATCGAACAGGATATCCACGCCTCGACGCTCGCCCAGGGGTATCGACAGGCCGCCGAACAGGCCCGCGAGGAACTCGAGGAGATCGCCGTCGACGTCGACGCCGACGACGAGGAGATCCTCACCCAGATCGCCGCGACGGCGATGACGGGCAAAGGTGCCGAGAACGCGAAAGACCAGCTCGCTTCCCTGGTCGTCGACGCCGTGCAAGCGGTCGCAGACGAGGAGGGTATCGACACGGACAACGTCGCCGTCGAGAAAGTCGTCGGCGGCTCGATCGACGAATCAGAACTCGTCGAGGGCGTCATCGTCGACAAAGAGCGCGTCTCCGAGAACATGCCCTACTTCGTCGAGGACGCCAACGTGGCGATCGTCGACGACGCCCTGGAGGTCAAAGAAACCGAGATCGACACCGAGGTTTCGGTCACCGACCCGGACCAACTCGAGGAGTTCCTCCAGCGTGAGGAAGCCCAGCTCCAGGAGATGGTCGACCAGCTCGTCGAGGTCGGTGTCGACGCCGTCTTCGTCGACGGCGGTATCGACGACATGGCCCAGCACTTCCTCGCCCAGGAGGGGATCCTCGCGGTCCGCCGTGTGAAAGACTCCGACGCGGGACAGATCGCCCGTGCGACCGGCGCGACGGCGGTCTCGAGCGTCTCCGATATCACCGAGGACGACCTCGGTTTCGCCGGGAACGTCGCCCAGCAAGACGTCGCCGGCGACCAGCGCATCTTCATCGAGGACGTCGAGGACGCGAAGTCCGTCACCCTCATCCTCCGTGGTGGCACCGAACACGTCATCGACGAGATCGACCGTGCCATCGAGGACTCGCTGGGCGTCGTCCGTACGACCATCGAGGACGGCAAGGTGCTCGCCGGCGGCGGCGCACCCGAGGTCGAACTCTCGCTTGCCCTGCGTGACTACGCCGACTCCGTCGGTGGCCGCGAACAGCTCGCCGTCGAGGCGTTCGCCGACGCCCTCGAGGTCATCCCGCGCACGCTCGCGGAGAACGCCGGCCTCGATCCCATCGACTCCCTCGTCGAGCTTCGCAGCGCTCACGACGGCGGCAACGCCGCTGCCGGACTGGACGCCTACACCGGCGACACGATCGACATGGCCGAAGAAGGCGTCTACGAGCCCCTGCGCGTGAAGACCCAGGCCATCGAGAGCGCCACCGAGGCGGCCGTCATGTTGCTTCGAATCGACGACGTCATCGCCGCCGGCGACCTCAAGGGCGGACAGGTCGACGACGACGATGACGACGACATGCCGGCCGGCGGCCCAGGCGGCATGGGCGGCGGCATGGGCGGCATGGGCGGCATGGGTGGCATGGGCGGCGCAATGTAAGTTGCGACGTCAGGAGCAACTTCATTGCACGGCCGAGGTTTCCTCGGCCAAGGCGATGTAGGCGCGGCTCGGAGCGAGTATCACGAGCGAGAGCCGCGGAAAGTCGAGCGGGGAACGCAGTGACCCGCGAGACAAGCGCGGTTCAGGCCGTCGGCTTTTCTCTTCTTTCCGTTTCGATTCCCCGTAGTACCAACAGTGGTCGTCCGCGTCGCTCCATTACGGCCTCGAGTGATAAATCCCATTTGAAACCCACTCATACCATCAAATGGTTTTAGGCGGCTTTCATAGGCAACACTTATCCGTGTGGGTCCTGTTCGTACTGTTGATGACGGACGACACCGG
>LKNC01000121.1 GCA_001564255.1 Natrialbaceae archaeon Tc-Br11_E2g1 | reverse complement strand
GCGGGCGACGCTCTCGACGAACAGGCCGTCGCCGGTCGCCAGAAGCGAGCCGTCGATCAGGTAGGAGGTCATCCCGGAGGTGTGGCCGGGCGTGGAGACCGTCTCGATCGTCGCCGCGCCGACCGCGAACCCGTCGCCGTCGGCCGCGAGCGTCACGTCGTCGGCGTAGGTGACGCCACGGTCGACCGACGCCTCGGGGATGACGCCCTCGACGCCCTCCTCGGCGAGCGAGCGTACGCCGGAGATGTGATCCGCATGGACGTGCGTATCGATTGCGTACTTCAACTCGACGCCGAGTTCGTCCGCGTCGGCGAGATACCGGTCGGTGAACGCACGGAGCGGGTCGATCACGGCCGCCTCGCCGCCGTCGTAGACGAAATAGCCCAGACAGCCCGAGGAGGGACGCTGGTACTGCAACAGGGTGCCAGCGCCGTCGTAGCCCTCGACCTCGACGGCCTCGTAGATGCGCGCCCAGCCGTTCATCCCGTCCTCGAGGTGGTTTACCTCGTAGCCACGCTCTTTCAACGCGCCCGCGGCGTACTCGCTCGCCCCGCCTTTCGCACAGAGAACGGTTACCTGGCGGTCTTCTGGGATCCGTTCTAGGACCTGGCCGTCGATCTCGTCATCGAGAAACTCGAAGTACGGGACGTTGATCGAGTCGACGTTCTCGTCGGCGATTTTCCACTCCTCGTAGTCCGACCCCATTCGCGTATCGAGGATCGTCACGTCCTCATCCGCGTCGATCTGCGCTTTGAGCGCGTCGGGAGAGACCGCCTCGACCGGGACGTCCGGCGTCGGGAAATCCATGTCGTCCATGTGTACACCTCTTCGTAGTGGCCGACCCCACATAAGTTTTTGCATGGTATTTCCCTTACTACACAATACAATGGCCACACTATCCGTCGGAGGAGTGTCGAAACGGGCGCCACGATCCCCCGAGCAAACGTACCGATATCTGGATTATGCAGCTGTTTGAACACCATACAATAACCGATAACCTTTTAGCCTCTCAGTCGGTATTGTGTGTTAGCTCCAATACAGAGCACCACAAATCATGAGTTCGGAATACGACGTTACGGAGACACTCGACGTGAAAGGACTGTCCTGCCCAATGCCCATCGTCAAGACCAAACAGGCGATCGACGATCTCGAAGAGGGGGCGGTCCTCGAGGTCGTGGCGACCGATTCGGGCAGTGTCAGTGACGTACAGGGGTGGGCAGAGGGGACCGACGGCGTGACCCTCCTCGAACAGGTCGAGGGCGAGGACCGCTACACCCACTACGTCGAGAAGACGGCATAAGATGAGCACCGACAACCACCCGGCCTCCGCCGGGGAGACAGACCCTGCGGAGTTGCAGGCCCTTCGCGAGCGCGTCGAGGACCTCGAGGCCTCCCTCGCCGACCTCGAGGACGACGGCGAGAAGAAGATGACGATCGTCGCCACCAAGGGCACCCTCGATATGGCCTACCCACCCCTGATCCTCGGCAGTACGGCCGCCGCGTTCGGCTGGGACGTCGTCGTCTTCCACACGTTCTGGGGACTGGACATCCTCCACGAGGAAAAGTCGAGGGAGCTCAAACTCTCGGCGGTCGGCAACCCGAGTATGCCCATGCCAAACGCCGTAGCGGCCCTGCCGGGGATGGACGCGATGGCGACGAAGATGATGGAAAAGAAGATCGACGCGAACGGCACCGCGACCGTCGAGGAACTGATCGATCTCTCACTCGAGACCGGCGTCGATCTGCAGGCCTGCCAGATGACCGTCGAGTTGATGGAGTACGACGAAGACGACTTTTACGACGGCGTCACTACTGGTGTCGGGGCCGCCACCGCCCTCCAGCACATGGCCGAATCCGATGTGCAGTTGCTGGTGTGACCCACCCGAAATCATGACGCTCGGTCGTCCTCAGAGTTCGTAGTGGGCGATCTCCTGACAGTGACAGGCCGGACATTCGTCAACGTCCTCCGGGACCGCCGTGCCACAGTTTCGACACTCGTACAGGTCCGTCTTCCCCCGTTCTCTCCGCAAGGCGTCGAGTACCCCCATAGTTTCGCCTGTGGGGGGATTGTCGCTCGGGCATGATCAATCATTTTGCTCGTGTCGGTGACCGTCACTGACGGCTACTCCTCCAAGCGGTCTTGCCACTCCTGGACCCGCCTCATCAACTCGACCGGCGAGACGTCGGTGACGTCGGTCCCTTTCAGTCCCTCGAGGACCGATTCGGTGGCCGGATCGAGTGGCGCCTCGTCGCCGCCGTCGGCGCTTGCACTCCCCCGGAACTGGCCGGAGCCGAGGTCGAAGACGACCTGCTGGCCCCCGGAGTTCCCATCGCCCTCGCTACCTCTGACGTCGATCGCCTTGTCCTCCCGGAGTTTCCGGAGGACGTCCCGGGAGCGGTCGACGACCGGCTCGGGGACGCCGGCGAGGTCCGCGACGTAGATCCCGTACGATCGATCCGTCGGACCCTCCCTGACGGTCCGCAGGAAGGTCACGTCCCCGTCCCGTTCCTCCGCGGAGACGTGGACGTTCTCGACGCCCGGGAGCCGATCGGCGAGATCCGTCAGCTCGTGGTAGTGAGTCGCAAAGAGGGTCTTCGCCCGGACCTCGTTGTGTAAGTACTCCGTGGCCGCCCACGCGATCGAGATGCCGTCGTAGGTGGCGGTGCCCCGGCCGACCTCGTCCAGGATGACGAGTGACTCTTCGGTCGCCGAGTGGAGGATATTCGAGAGCTCGTTCATCTCGACCATGAACGTCGACCGCCCCTGGGCGAGTTCGTCGAGTGCCCCCACACGGGTGAAGATGCCGTCGACCAGCCCGACCCGGGCCCCTCGAGCCGGCACGAAACTCCCGATCTGGGCGAGCAAGACGATCAGAGCCACCTGACGCATGTACGTCGATTTCCCCGACATGTTCGGCCCCGTCACCACGAGGAACCGGCGGTCACCGTCCATTTCGACGCCGTTTGGCACGAACTCCGTGGTCCGTTCGACCACCGGATGGCGTCCCTGGTCGACCTCGAGGCCGTCACCACGATGCAACTCGGGGCGAGTCCACCGGTTTTCCGCCGCGTGGGCCGCCAGGCTCGCGAGGACGTCGACGGTCGCGAGCGTCCGCCCGACGTCCTGGAGGAGCCGTGCGTGGTCGGCGACCGACTCGCGTAACTCGGCGAACAGCTCGTACTCGAGGTCGCCACGTTGTTCCTCGAGCCGAAGGATCTCGCGTTCTTTTTCCTCGAGTTCGTCAGTCGTGAACCGTCTGGAGTTTTTCAGCGTCTTTACCTCCTCGTAGTGGTCGGGGACGCCGTCGGCGGCCGACTTGCCGACCTGGATGTAGTAACCGTCGGTCTTGTTCCGGTCGACCGTGACGTGGCTCAGCCCGTACTCGCCTTTCTCCCGGTCTGCCAAGGTCTCGAGCCACTCCTCGACGGCCTCGTGGCGGTCGATCACCTCGTCTAACTCCTCGTGGTAGCCCCGTTTGAGCAGGCCGCCCTGGGTGACCGTCGACGGGGGCTCCTCGGCGATGGCTTCCGCGAGCGTCTCCCGTACGTCGGCGGCGGCCGCCCGATCGGGCCGGGAGACGATGTCGGCCAACGGTGAATCGGCGAGTTCCGAGTTCCCCTCGACGATCTCGGCAAGCCGTGGGACGACCGCGAGGGTATCTCTCACCGCCAGCAGGTCCCTGGCGTCGGCACTGCCGTGGGTCGCCTTCGAGGCGAGCCGTTCTAAGTCGTACGCGTCCCCGAGGACGTCCCGGATCTCGTCTCTCGCGAGGGCCGCCCCCGCGAGCGCCCCGACACTCGCCTGGCGGTCCTCGAGGACCTCGAGTGAGCGACGGGGCCGTGAGATCCACTCTGTGAGAAGCCGGCCCCCGGCGCTGGTCTCGGTGTGATCTATCGTCCCGAACAGCGATCCCTCGCCGTCCCCGTGCATGGTCTCGGTGAGCTCTAAGTTGCGCTGGGTGGTCGCGTCGATGGTGACGTGGTCGTCGCCGTGATGGGCCCCGATGCGGGTCATCGAGGCGAGGACGCCGGTGCCGGTCTGCTCGACGTACGCGAGGACGGCCCCCGCGGCGGTGATCGCGGGGTCACGGACCGACAGCCGGTCGGTCGTCCCCTCGCCGAACTGGTCGTCGACGGCGTGGGCGGCCCGTTTCGGGGCGAACGACTCGGTGTCTTCGAGGGTAAGGGTCGCGTCGACGTTCTCGCGGACCTGTGAGAGCAGGTCGTCGTCGGTTCTCGCGTCCGGTCCCGGCAGGATCTCGACGGGCGAAACGCGGTACAGTTCCGTCAGCGCCCCCTCCAGGTCGGCCGCGTCGGCGACGAGGAATCGTCCGGTGGTCACGTCGGCAAAGGCCAGGCCGTACCCGTCCCCGCCCTCGACGACGGCAGCGAGGTACTGGGCGTCGGCCTCCGTCGTCTCCAGTAAGGTGCCAGGGGAGACCACCCGGACGATCTCGCGGGCGTGGCCGCTCTCGGTCTCGTACTGGTCGGCGACTGCCACCCGGTAGCCGCGTTCGACCAGTGCCTTGAGGTAGGGGGTCAGATCGTCTACGGGCACGCCGGCCATCGGATACGAGGAACCATGCGAGGACTTCTGGGAGATCTTCAGGTCCAGTTCCTCGCCGACGAGTTCTGCGTCCTCGGCGAAAAACTCGTAGAAGTCACCACACTGCATCGCCAGCACGTCGGCGTCGGTCTCCGCTTTCAACGAGAGGAACTCCCCGACGATACCCGTCGCCTCGGTCATAGTCGACTCACAGTTTCGCCGTCGCTAAAGTCCTGCGGGTTCGAGCCTGTATTCCAAACTGAAACCTTCTTGGGCCACCGCGCCGGGAACTCGAGTATGGACTATGGCGGCCGTGCCGACTCGAGGTGTCAGCTATGACGAGCGTCAAGGAGTTCCGGATCGAGCAGGAGGCGACCGCCGACTCGCTGGGCCGGGGCTCGTTCGTCTTCACCGACGCCTACTCGGTGTTCGACTGGGGGCGGATGCCCGATCCGATCCCCGAGAAAGGTGCGAGCCTCTGTACGATGGGCGCGTTCAACTTCGAACTGCTCGAGGACGCCGGAATCGCAACCCACTACCGCGGGGTCGTCGACGGCGACGACGTCGTCGCTCTGGAGGACGCCGCGAGCCCGCCCTGGGAGATGGCCATCGACTTAACGCAGGTTCCCGAGTTGCCCCACGAGGGCCGTGACTACGAGTACGAGGCCTACCACGCCGAGGCCGGCGGGAACTACCTCGTTCCCCTCGAGATCGTCTTTCGCAACCGCGTCCCCGTCGGCTCGAGTCTCCGTCGGCGAACCGATCCCGCCGATCACGGCATCGACCTCGCGGAGTGGCCCGAGGGGGCCGTCGACCTAGAAGAGCCGATCGTCGAGTTCTCGACGAAATACGAGGAGGGCGACCGCTATCTCGACCGTGAGGAAGCCGACTACATCGCCGGCGTCGCGGAGATCGAAGCGCTCGAAGCGCTCGCACTCGAGGTAAACCGTGTGGTCACCGAACGGGCCGAATCGGCCGACCTCGTCCACGAGGACGGCAAGATCGAGTGTCTGTACTACGACGGCGAGATCCGCGTCGCCGACGTCGTCGGCACCTTCGACGAGAACCGCTTTAGCTACGAGGGCACCCAACTCTCGAAGGAAGTGTTACGCCAGTACCACAAACGCAGCCAGCCCGAGTGGGTCGAGGCCGTCGACGACGCGAAAGCCCGGGCCAAAGAGCGCGACGTCGCCGACTGGAAGTCCCTGTGTGACGTAGAGCCCGAGCCACTCGAAGCGGAGGTCGTAGCGACCGCCCGCGATCTGTACTGTGCCGGCACCGACGCCTACACCGGGATGGAGATCTTCGACGCGCCGCCGCTCTCGAAGGCGGTCGGGTCCGTCCGCGGGCTGTAACGGGTGTGAGACCAACCATCCGTTGGGGAGGACGGTCAGGGACGCGTACATATATATGGGTTGACACCCCTGTGTCTGATAATGGCACAAGTAACCGTCGATACCCCCGAAGCGGTCACACAGCTGGATACACTTATCAGGGTGAACCTGACCGATAAAGAGATCTCCTCCGAAACCGTCCCACAGGAGTATCGTGATCGGTTCATCGCCGGGAAAGGACTCGGGGCGGCACTGCTCTTCGATGAACTCGAGGCCGGCGTCGATCCTCTCTCCCCGGAGAACAAGCTGTACTTCCTGTTTGGCCCACTCACCGGGTTCGCACCGGGAACGTCACGATACGGTGTGGTTACGAAGTCACCATTGACCGGTACGTTCGTCGACTCCTATTCCGGCGGCCATTTTCCGACGATGGTCAGGTACGCGCTCTCGAACGTACTCGCGATTGCGGTCGAAGGGCGTGCGGAGGACCCGGTCATGCTGCGGATTGACGACGGCGAACTGCGACTCGAGGACGCCACCGATCTGTGGGGACTCAATACAAAGGAGACGGCACGGCAGTTCGAGGGAAAGCGGACGAAAACTGCCTGTATCGGCCCTGCAGGCGAAAACCAGGTGAAGTTCGCAACGATCTCGAGCGACGAGGGAACCCACCACGCTGGACGTGGCGGTGTCGGTGCGGTCATGGGTTCGAAAAACCTGAAGGCAGTCGTCACAACGGGGAACTCGCCGCCGAAGGCACCCGACATTCAGCAGCTGAAGGTCAAACACACCCAGCGGCTCGGGACCGACGACGAGGTCTCGTGGGCGCGAAACGGCGGCACACAGCTAATCGTCGACTGGACTCAGGAGGTCGGCGCACTGCCTTCCCACAACTGGTCGCGTGGCACCATCGAGAACGTCGACGACCTGAACATCGACGCCTTCTCCGAGGGGCACGTTGGCACCGACTCCTGTTTCGGCTGTCCCGTCGCCTGCGGCCACGTCGTCGATTTCGAAGAGACCGACGCCGATGTCGAGGGCGACTTTCCCGACGCCAGTGTCGACTGGGGGCCGGAGTACGAGACGATCGGGATGATGGGTGCGAACACCGACATCACGAACGTCACCGAAGTAACCGAACTCGCGAACCTCGCCGACGAGTTCGGGATGGATACGATCTCGCTCGGAAACGTCATCTCGTGGCTGATGGAAGTCACCGAGGCCGGACTCGTCGATTCGGACCTGCGCTGGGGTGACGCCGCGACCGCCGCCGAGATCATCCGTGACATCGCCCACCGTGAGGGCATCGGTGACGAACTCGCGGAGGGAACCGCCCGCGCGGCGGAACTGCTCTGTGATGGCCACCCCGACGCACGGGAAGCCGCCGTACAAATCAAGGGACTCGAGTTGCCCGCGTACGAACCCCGGGCGTCGTTCAGCATGGCGCTCGCCTACGCCACCGCGGACAGGGGGGCCTGCCACCAGCGAGCGTTCCCGATCGAATCGGATGCACTGGGTGGGAAGCGGGACCCGTACGATACGGCAGGCCACGCTTCAGTCGTTATCGACGAACAGGACGAGAACGCACTGACCTACAGCATGGTCTCGTGTTCGTTCACCGCGTACAACTACGAGCGCGTTTGCGAATGGCTCAACGAACTCGCGTACGATGTGACTATCGAGGACTTACACGCCGTCGGCGAGCGTGCCTGGAACGCCACGCGGCTGTTCAACGTTCGCGAGGGGTTCGGGCGGGACGAGGATGCACTCCCCGACCGGTTCACCCGACCGCTAAAACAGGGCGGTCCCGCGGACGGTAAGGCGATCAGCGAAGACGACTTCGAGACGATGCTCGATGACTACTACGAGCAACGCGGCTGGACGTCGGATGGTGTCCCAACTACCGAGACCCTAGAGCGGCTGGAAATGGAGTCGTTCGCCCCTGTTTGATGGGTCTCCGGTAAGCAGGGAGAACGCTCTTAGGTCGGTATTTCGTCGTCTTCCGACGCAGTCCGAGAGGGGAGCACTCGCAACCGGTATCCCTCGATAGCACTCTCATCGGTAACACGTCCGACCTCGACTGCGGCGTCGAGCAGTTGGGCAACGAACTCCTTGGGCACCTCGATACCGATAAAGTCGGTTCCGTCACGCCCCG
>LKNC01000120.1 GCA_001564255.1 Natrialbaceae archaeon Tc-Br11_E2g1 | reverse complement strand
TGTAGGCCGCCCCGTAGTCACTCGTCCCGAACATGCCGGTGTCGACCACGTAGAGGTCCGAGCAGTCGCCTTCCGTAACCTCACGGAACTCGCCGATTTCCATATCGGTAGACCGTCTGCGGGTGGGATAAAGCCTGCCGTATAGGCAGGCGACTCGTGCCATCGCCGCCGACGCCCGTAAACTGTGGCCCTGACGACCCGATCCGTTTCCACAACGGTTTTTCTCCTGGCCTGAGTACTCGGCCGTATCCGGGCGATGGGGCCCGCCTGACCCAACCGCCGATCCTCGGCTGACGGTCCCTGCTCCATACCGACGGCTGTGGGTTCGTTTCGACACGACCACGACCGCCAGTATCAGTCAGCCATGGCAGACGACCACCCACTCAGACGACTCGAGACGCTCGCACTGATCGCCATCGGCGGCTTCGCCGGTTCGAACCTCCGGTTTTTCGCCCTCGGCCATCTCCCCGAAACGGGGGCCGTCTTGCTCGTCAACGTCCTCGGGAGCCTGCTCCTCGGGTTCGTCGTCTACGAGGCACAGTACACCGACATCGTCGACCCGACCGCCAGGGTCGTCCTCACCACCGGCTTTCTCTCCTCGCTTACCACCTACAGCACCTTCACCCTCCAGACCGCCCTCGCCGCGGGACCACTCGGCGTCGTCGCCATCGTCGTGAGTAACTACGGGCTCGGCTTTACCGGTGTCCTCGTCGGGCGGGCGGCCGCCCGCCGGGTTCACCGCGGGGGTGGTCGGTCGTGACCGTCTCGGCGCTCGCCCTCTCGACGATCCCGCTCGAGCCCGAACCCGCCCACCTCGTGGGCACTGGCGGGGCCCTCGGCGCGGTCGCTCGCCACCTGGTCTACCTCGAGGTCTCGTGGGAGGAGTTCCCGGCGGCGACGCTCACCGTCAACGTGCTCGGGAGCTTCCTCTTCGGTCTCCTCGTCCTCTCTGGCGTCGACGACTCGACGCTACAGCTCCTGGGCATCGGGTTCTGTGGTTCCTTTACCACGTTCTCCTCGTTTTCCGTGGAGACGGTCCAACTCTGGGAACGGGGCGACCGTACCGTCGCCGTGGTAAACGCCGCCACGAACCTCCTCGTCTCTCTCGCCGCGATCGGCCTCGCGTGGGCGATCCTCGCCGTCTGAACCGGCCGGGCGGTGTCAGTACTCGATCTCTTCTCTGGCCAGTGTGTCACCCGAGTCGGTGTCCACGACCTCGACCTGGAACGTCGGGTTCTGGTCGATGTAGACCTGTGAGGTGTCGTCGAGGGCGAAGACGAGTCGGTCGCTCTCGTTCCAGACCACCTCGTCCGTCAGGACCTCGCCGTCACCGTTCTCCGGGTCCTCGTCCCCCTCCGGGTCCTCCCCCGCGATCACGCCGCCCGCACAGTCAGTGATCAGGTCCCCGTCCCCACGGACGTTCCGTTCCTCGAGGCGGGGGCCGTCGGCCGGGAGGTTCACGATCTCGTTTTCGCGCTGTGTTCCGAGTAACCGAACCGAAACCTCGACGTCGGTCACGTTGATCGCCTCACCACCCCCGTGTATCGCCGCGATCTGGTGGTCGCTCTCACAGTCGATGTCCGCGCCGACGCGGTCGATCTCCACGTCGGCGACCGGGTCCTCGGCCTCGAGGACGCCCGCAGTCTCGAACGCGACGAGGGTGATCGCGGAGGCGAGGAGGATCGTGAGCGGGAGCACGATCAACAGCCCCAGGCTCGGCGAGACGATTCTGCGGTCGCTCATTGGAGCTACGTTGCCGAGGTGTTCGTATATAGCTTCGGAACAGGTGGGAGTGGCGTCTCCCCGATCGCCTCGAAACCGTTCGAGTTGTTCGCTCGCGGGTTTGCTTACAGCAAGAATGGGACCGCCCGGATTTGAACCACGCCTGAGAACCCGCTCGCGTTGCTCGCAGAATCAGTCTAGTTCAAATCCGCGCTCTTTCCAGTCTTACTGCTCGCGGGTTTGCTCGCAGCAGGAATGGGACCGCCCGGATTTGAACCGGGGTCACGGGCACCCAAGGCCCGAAGTATACCAGGCTAACCCACGGTCCCGTACTACGACCTTCCGTAGCCAGCGCATAAAGGGTTTCGTTCCGTGACTGAACTCGAGACCCCGAAAAACCGTTTTGGGGCTCGATTGCGTCCCCCCTCTCATGCCAACGGGATCCGAAATCGCCGCCCTCCTCGTCGTCCTCGCGGTCGTGGTCGTCGTCGGGACGGCTCTCAGGCTGCTCATGCCGTTCCTCCTCAACGCGGTCGTCGGGCTGGCGACGCTCCTGGTCGCCGAGGTGTACCTCGGCCTCGAGGCCGCCGTCACCCTCCTGACGCTCGCGGTCGTCGCGGTCGGTGGATTCCCGGGAGCGGTGGTCGTCCTCCTGTTGTCGGCTCTCGGCGTCGCGTTCGTGAGCTAGTCGCCGTCCGGTTGGCCGGTGAGGAACTCTATCCGCCGGACGTGTGACAGCGTCTCGTCGAACGCCGGACCACGGTCGACGACCCCTCGCTCGTGGTCGTACTCGAGGACCCCGTAGTCGGCGAGTTTCGGCAGATGGCAGTGACGGAGTTCGAGGTGGAGGTCCCGGCAGGCGTCGGACGACTCGAGTTCGCGGACGCGACTCGCGAGGGCCGCCTCCTCGAGTGGACACTCCGTGCGTGCGATAACCGTGAGGGTGTGGCGTCGTCGAGACTCCGCGAGGAGGTCGAAGACGTCGGTCACGGGCGTCTCGGGAATCGAACGGGATGGGGGGGTGCTGTCACCGTTCATCGTCGGGAACGACGCGGGGGTGGTGTATAACGTCCGACTCTAGATAGCTAGTGTTTTTCTATCAACACTTTCTCCAACGGTGGCCCGACGGACTCCACAGAGGGGTCGTGCTGGTGGACGGTCGGCGGAGCCATCGAGAGCGTCCGAACGGGTTCGCCCGCCCGGGTCGTCGGGAGGCCACTCGAGAGAGCCTGCGCTCACTCGATGTCGATCCGTCTGGTCTCCTCGCGTTCACGGGGGAGTCGGACGGTCAACACGCCCGCATCGTAGCTCGCGGAGATCCCCTCCTCGTCGACGGGTTCGGGGAGCCTGATCCGGCGGCTCACCGACCGCCCCGTCCGTTCCTGGCGGACGTAGCGATCGACTTCGAGGTCCGTCTCGTGGGCCCGGGTCGCCTCGAGTCTGAGCGCGCCGTCGACCAGCGTCAGGTCGATGTTCTCGACGTCGTATCCCGGCAGGTCGGCCCTGACGACGTACGCCTCGTCGGTTTCGACGACGTCGACGTCGACCTCGCCGGGGACGGGAAAGCCAGTGCCCGTCGACATCCCGTCTTCGATCCGGCGGCCCACGCAGTCCAGTAGTTTCTCGAGATCGCCGAGTGGGTTTGATCGCATACCCGCGGGTACGGTCTCGAGGCGAATAAATCTGTCCGCGTTAGAAGGTCACAACTCCGCGGCTCCCGGTCACTCGACGACGTGTTCGGTGTCGTAAGAGCCGAGTCGGCACACCCAGCCGTCCTCGGCGAGCGCTTCGAGTTCCGCCACCGCTTCCGTGGTCCGGGATTCGTACAGTCCCGCCTCGATGTCGAGGTGGAAGACGTAGTCGCCGAGGCGTGTGCCACTCGGTCGGGACTCGACGCGCGTGAGGTTGATGTCCCGGTCGGCGAAGGGGACGAGCAGTTCGAGGAGCAGTCCGGGGTAGTTTACGTTCGGGTAGACCACGAGCGAGGTCTTCCCGCCGCCCGCCGAGCGCTCGTCCTCGGGGGCGAGGACGAAAAACCGCGTGGAGTTCGAAGACTGGTCCTGGATGTCCTCGGCGAGGACCTGCAGGACCCCCTCGGCGTTGTCGGGATGACCGATCCCCGCCACCGACCGGTCCTCCCGGGCGCGTTCGACGCCTCGAGCCGTACTCGCGACGGCCTCTAAGGTCGCTTCGGGGTATTCGGACTCGAGGTACGAGCGACACTGTGCCAGTGCCTGAGAGTGGCTGGCGATCGTCTCGAACTCCTCTCCCTGTGCGAGCAACGCGTGTCTGATCGGCGTGACGACCTCGCGGACGACGGCGACGGCGTGGTCGGCGACGGCGTCGAGACTCTCCGTGACGCTCCCCTCGATACTGTTCTCGACGGGGATGACCCCACGGTCGTACTCCCCGCTCGCGACGGCGTCGACGATCGCGGTCACCGACTGGCGAAAGTCGATTTCCTCGGCCACCGCACGCGCCGCACGGTGTGAGTAGGTCCCTTCGGGTCCCAGCGTGACAGCTTCCATGCTACCCCCTAGCGGGTTGAGGTGCAAAAACGCGTCGAGACCTGCCCGGCGAACCGTCCGCGGGCGCGGGCGCAGTCGCTCGCAGCCCGAGAATATCGAAACGCCACGCGAGGAAACGCTACTCGTCTAGATGCTCGATCCCTTTCTTCGAGACGTTGGCCTCGGTGATCTCCTCGGGCATCCAGTCGGGTTTGTCGTCCGGGGCCTCCTGTTCCCAAGCCCAGCCGTCGTAGATGTGGACTTTCTCGGTGCCTTTCTCACGAAGCCGGAGTTCGGTCTCCTCGATCTCCGCTTCGCTCGGTGCCGGCTCGAGGCGGCGGGCAGCTTTGAGTGCTGCCTGTCGTGGCGTGTTTCCCGAGAAGACGCTCGTCTCCTCGCCGTTCGATTCTCGCAGTGCGAAGTTTCGCTTACCATCCTCACGTACCATGGTTTTTGCCTCCATGACAAACCAGCACAGGGCCCGACATAAAGATATCCCCGAAAACCGACCGAAAGCGTCGGTACGTTTAAGTAGGGCCAGCGACCCCCAAGATCCGGAGGATCGACAGACGGCGGCGAGACGACCGAAGCCCGATCGCGTCTCGCGCTGTCGATCGCCGTGTGGTAGAAAACACTTAAGTATATGCTACGGCGAAGTTCGTCGTAGAACCCCGCGATGGTCCGGAAAAAGAAGCTGAGTCCAAGCGGTGCCAAAGACGAAGACGGCAACTATCACAACGTCCACCTCAACCTTCACGAGGACGAACTCGCAGTCGCGGGTATGGACATCGGCGACGAAGTGTTCGTACGGGTCCGGGACGGCAAGATCATCATCCAGAAAGCCAACGAGGACGAGGTCGAACACGAGTTCTAGTACTGCCAGACAACAATCCTGGCGGATTGTTGCTGCCAGTACCGTTGAGTGTCGCATGCGTGGGCGTACCATACTTAATGGCTCCGACTGTAGTCCCCGGTATGGCAACCTGCAAGCGCTGTGGCGAGAAAACCATCGGGCACCACGAGTGTACCTACTGTGCGAACACGTACTGTCCGGACCACCGTCTCCCCGAGAACCACGATTGTTCGGGCGTCCGCGGCCGGGAAACCAGGGGTGGACGGTTCGAAGGCGGCTTTGACGACTCGAGGTGATTACTCGAGTGCGCCCAGGTCGAACTCGAAGGCCGCGACGGGGACCTCCAGATCGTGTTCGACGAGTACCGTCGGGTGGACCTCACCGACGACGCCGACCTCCTCGCCGTCGATCACGACGGCTGCAGTGCGTCCCTCGATGAACGAGGGATGGTCGGTCGGCGGCGTCTCGAGGGACGCGTCGAAGTTCCGTGCGAGCGCTTGCAGGCGTGCCTTGGCGTCCTCGTAGGCCGCGTCGTGTCGTGTGAGAACCCCACCGACGTGGCGGCTCTCCGAGACCCCCGTGTTCCGCCCCTCCTCGAGCCGTGCGGTAAAGCCGACCTCCGCTAGGTCCTGGGGATACGCACGGTGGGTGTTGTTCTCTAAGACCATGAGAAGCGAGGGGAGCACCCAGGTTCGCAAGGCGGTGTAGTCCTCGCTGTAGGGCTCTTTGATCGTCGCCGGCTCGCCCGCGCCGTAGGCGTCGTCCTCGGGCGAGAGCTCGAGGCGTTCGAAGTTCTCGTGCTCGTTTATCATGTGGAAGTTGAGCAGGTCCTGGAAGCCAAGCCCGACGAGTGCCGTCCGGGTCGCGCTCTCGAGGCGGCTGCGTTCGTGGCGGCCGCCGACGGTGCCGATCTCGGGATAGCGCGCCTCGAGGTCGTTGAAGCCGTAGGCCCGCCCGAGGTCGTCGATGACGTCGACGGGGTGGAGGACGTCGACGCGGTAGGGTGGGATCGTCACGTCGTAGACGAGTTCGCCGTCGTCGTCTTCGTCCGTTTGCGCTTCCAGTCCGGATCGCTCAGCGAGGTCGATCACTTCTTCGGGATCGAGGTCGACGCCGAGAACCGTCTCGATGCGGTCGTGGGGGACGGTCTTCGTCTTCGTCGAGAGGTCCGGCCGAACCAGTTTGTCGTCCGAATATTCGACGCGAACCTCCTCGATCGTCGCGCCACGAGCCGAGAGGGCATAACAGACGACGGTGAGCATCTTGTCGATCGTCCACTGGTCCGTGCCGGTCATCTCGACGAACAGGTCACGCGAATCGGTCGTGACCTCCGTCCGACGGCCGTTTATCACCGGCGGGAACGAGAACAGGCCGATGTCGTCGTAGATCGCCGGGTAGCGATCGCACCCGTCGACCAGGTCGGCGTACGTTCGGCCCGTCTCGTGGTCGGTGAGGACCTGTGCGGGCGTCATCCCCTGATCTGCCTCGAGAGGGACGAACCGGTCGCCCTCCGGTTCGACGCCGGTATAGCGGATCGTCGGGTTCCCCTCGGTCGCCGACTCGTCTCGCGGCTCGTCGCCGTCGTCTCGCGGCTTCGTCGCTCGACTGTTCGCGGAACTTCGTTCCGCGCTACTCGACCTGTCCGATGGGCGTAACGCATCGCGTCCTTTCAGCATCGTCAGGTCGTGGACGCCGATCGCGCCTTTCGCACGCTTTCGGCCCATCGTCGCGTGTAACTTCTCCTGGAGTTGGATCAGCGACTCTAAGGCCTCGTCGTCCAGATTGACGTCCCGGATCACGGCACCCGTCACGTAGGGGCGTTCTTCGGGAACGGAGTCGTCGACCGTGATCGTCCACTCCGCTGAGTTCGTCTCGGGGACGTAGACGCCCCGTGAGTCGCCGTACTGGTAGCGAAGCGAGCGGGCGACGCCCTCGACCGAGAGCCGATCGAGGCGGTCGGGGGCGAACTCGAGTTCGAACTCGCCGTCTTCGGTCTCGCCTTCGTACTCCAAGCCGAGGGCGAACAGGTCCTCGATCAGTTCGTCGTCGCCTTTCTCCTCGTAGCCGGTCAGTTCACGCAGTTCCTCGGGGTCGACGTCGACGGTTGGCATCAGTAGGTCACCTCCGTGTCCCGCAGTAGTTCCAGATCACACAGCGTTCCGTGGATGTCACGGATGTCCTCGAAGCCGTACATGAGCATGAGCAGTCGCTCGAGGGCGAGTCCCCAGGCCATCACGTCACACTCGACCCCGAGGGGTTCGAGCATCTCCGGGCGGAAGATCCCGGAGTTGCCGATCTCGACCAGTTCGCCGGTCGTCGGGTGGGTGCCAAAGAGCTCGAAGGAGGGTTCGGTGTAGGGGTTGTAGTGGGGTTTGAACTCGATGTCGGTGATCCCGAACTGCGCGTAGAACTCCTCGAAGGTACCCATCAGGTCCCGAACGGAGAGATCCTCGGCCATCACCCACCCCTCGATCTGGAAGAACTCCAGTAGGTGGGTCGGGTCGAGGGTGTCGTTGCGGTACACTTTCTCGACGCTGAAATAGCGCTGTGGCGGGTCGATCTCGCCGACTTCCTCACCCGAGAGGTATCGTGCGGAGAGACTCGTCGTGTGCCCGCGCAGGGCGAGCGCGCGGGCGAAGTCCTCGTCCCAGGGGGAGTGATACCCCTCGCCGTCCTCGCCGACGCCCTCGCGGTGGGCGCGTTCGACGCTATCGACGAGTTCGGGCGGGAGTTCGTCGATGTGGGTCGGCTCCTCCAGAGCGAACCGATCCCAGTGCGTGCGGGCGGGGTGATCCTGAGGCATAAAGAGACAGTCGTTGATCCAGAAGTCCGCGTCGACGTGTGGCCCCTCCATCTCCTGGAATCCCATGCCGACGAGCACGTCTTTGACCCGCTCTGCGGTCTGGCGTAAGATGTGAACCTTCCCGCCGTCGATTCGTTCGGCGTCGGCCTCGACGTTGTACTCGGCGAACTCGAG
>LKNC01000119.1 GCA_001564255.1 Natrialbaceae archaeon Tc-Br11_E2g1 | reverse complement strand
TGTCACACGGCAGGCTTTATCCCACCCGCCGACGGTCTACCGATATGGAAATCGGCGAGTTCCGTGAGGTTACGGAAGGCGACTGCTCGGACCTCTACGTGGTCGACACCGGCATGTTCGGGACGAGTGACTACGGGGCGGCCTACATCATAGACGACGAACGACCCGCGATCGTCGACAGCGGGATCGGCACGAACCACGAGTACATCCTCGAGGCCCTCGAGGGGATCGGTATCGGCCCGGAGGGCCTCGAGGTGATCGCCGTCTCCCACATCCACCTCGATCACGCCGGCGGCGCGGGCTTTCTCGCCGACGCCTGTCCGAACGCGGACGTGTACATCCCCGAGGTCGGAGCCGACCACCTGATCGACCCCGACCGACTCGTCGAGGGGACGAAGGCGGCGGTCGGCGACCAGTGGGAGTTCTACACGGAACCGAAACCGGTCCCAGAAGACCGACTCACGGGTATAGAGGACGGCGACGTGGTCGCGTTAGGCGAACACGAACTGCACGTCCACGCGGCACCCGGCCACGCGCCACATCACTCGGTCTTCGAGGAGCCGACGAACGACGCGGTCTTCGTCGCCGACGCCGCCGGCCTGTGGGTCGACTCCCGCGAGGAGATCATGGAGACCTCCCCGCCCTCGCAGTTCGACTTCGATCGGTGTCTCGAGGACGTCGACACCGTGATCGACATCGATCCAGACGTCCTCCTCTACGCACACTTTGGCCCCCGGGAGGTCGGCGACCGGACCGAAGAGGCACTCGAGGAGTACAAGCGTGTGTTGACCGAGTGGGTCGAGGCCGTCGAAGCCAAACGCGGGGAACTCGAGGACGACGAGGCCGTAGTCGAGTACTTCGCCGACCGCCCGAAGATGGCCGATGTGTGGGGCGAACGGAAAGCACGCGAGGAACGGGCGATGAACACCCGCGGCGTGCTCGGCTATCTCGACTGGCGGGACCGGTAGAGGCAAAAAACACCTCCTTGGGTGCGAGAGCTTCCATCACGTTTTATCATCGAGGGGGTGGTGTCATACCCCCATGACCTGGTCTGTGGCCGAACGCGAGTACACCGACGAGGTGATCGCCGAGACGACACTCGGCCGGATGTTCGAGGAGAGCGCCGAGCGAAACGCGGACAGGCCGGCTCAACGGTACAAGGGTGGCGTTTACGACCGATCGCTCACCGAGTCGGTGTTGCACCCACCGCCACCGGGGGAGTTTCACGCCATCTCCTACGCCGAGATGCGCGACGTCGTCCGGAACCTGGCGGCGGGCTTTCGCCACCTCGGCCTCGAGGCCGGCGACCGGGTAGCGATCTACGCGGACACGCGCATGGAGTGGGGCCAGGCGGACCTCGCTCTCCTCTGTGCCGGCGGGGTCGTCACGACCGTCTACAGCGGCTCTTCACCTGAGACCGTCCGCTATCTCCTCTCCGATCCCGGGGCGAGCGCCGTCGTCGTCGAGGGGGAGGACGAACTCGAGGACGTCCTGGACGTCGAATCTGACCTCGAACTCGAGTACCTCGTCTCGATGGATCGCCTCTCGAGGGACGACGACCGGGAGGGCGTCTACGAGTTCGGGGAAGTCTACGAACTCGGCAGCGAGGTCTTCGACCTCGAGGCCTACGAGTCGTGGGTCGACGGGCCGGGAATGGACGACCTGGCGAGTCTGATCTACACCAGCGGAACGACGGGCCGGCCGAAAGGCGTCCGGCTCACCCACCGGAACTTCCGGGCGAACGTAAACCAGATACGCAAGCGATTCGGTCCGCGGCCCGACAAGGGCCCCGAGGTACCGACGATCGACACGGAGACGGGGACGGTTTCCTTTCTCCCGCTGGCCCACGTCTTCGAACGACTGGCCGGACACTTCCTGATGTTCGCCAGTGGCGCGTGTGTCGCCTACGCCGAGAGCCCGGACACGTTACAGGAGGACTTCGGTGCCGTCGGACCCACGGCGGCGACGAGCGTGCCACGGGTCTACGAGAAGATCTACGACGCGATCCGCGAGCGGGCGAGCGAGTCCGATACCAAAGAACGGATCTTCGAGTGGGCGGTCGAGGTCGGCCGGGAATACCACGAGGCCGACTCACCCGGACCCCTACTGGGGGCCAAACGGGCGGTCGCCGACAGACTCGTCTTCTCGACGGTCCGTGAGGCACTCGGCGGGGAGATCGAGATACTGATAAGCGGCGGCGGCAGCCTCTCGGCGGAGCTCTGTTCGCTCTATCACGGCATGGGGCTGGCGATCTACGAGGGGTACGGCCTCACGGAGACGGCACCCGTCCTCACGGTGAACCCACCCGAAGAGCCCAAGATCGGCACGATCGGGCCGCCACTGGTCGACGTCGAGTTGCAGATCGACGGGTCGGTCGTCGCCGATGAGGCCTTCGACGACCCCGGCGAGGTCGGCGAGTTACTCGCCAGGGGTTCGAACGTCTCCGATGGCTACTGGGAAAAGCCACGGGCGACCGAACGCGCCTTTACCGAAGAGGGGTGGTTCCGGACCGGCGACGTCGTCCATCTGCGCCCCGACGGCTACCTCGAGTTCCGCGAGCGGATCAAGCGGATTCTCGTGCTCTCGACGGGCAAAAACGTCGCACCCGCGCCACTCGAGGACGCCTTCGCCGCGAGCGAGGTGGTCGAACAGGCGATGGTCGTCGGCGACGGCCGGCGGTTCGTCTCGGCGTTGCTCGTGGCGAACGTCGAGAACCTCCGGGAGTGGGCCGACGAGGAGGGGATCGACTTACCCGAGGACCCACAGGACCTCTGTGAGGACGAACGAGTCAGGGAGTACCTCGAGGCGCAAGTCGGGCGGGTAAACGAGGGGTTCGATCCCCACGAGACGATCAAGAAGTTCCGGCTCGTCCCACGGGAGTTCACCGAGGAAAACGAGATGCTCACCCCGACGATGAAGAAAAAACGACGGGTGATACTCGAGCGGTTCGAAGACCGCATCGAGGAGATGTACGAGGGGGCGGAACTCGAGGCCTGATACTGGCGAGAAAGGTCCCCGCGGATTTTCGCCGCCAGTATTGTGGGAACTGACCGATGTGTCCGAACCGCTCGTCACCGGACAGCGTCCGGTTCCTCGCGGTCCTCTGTTGGTTCAGTTCTTCGACCCCCACAACATTTATCAATGTCGACCATAACTTCAGGATATGTCAACAAACAGCCTCTATCGCCTGAACACCGCCATCTGGACCCTAGATCACAGCGCGGCCGTCCAGCTCCAGCAGCCCGGGGAGCCCTACCCCGGCTGGTGTCCGTGTTACCTGATCGAGCACCCGGAGGGGCTGGTCCTCTTCGACACCGGCGTCAGCCGCGCGATGGTCGACGACCCCGAAAGTTACGGGCCGAACGGTGCCCCACACATGCTCGAGTTACTCGAGACGCTGGACCTCGAGGCCGGGAAGTCACCCGTCGACCACCTCGAGACGCTGGGATATGCGCCCGAGGACGTCGATTACGTCGTACTCTCACACTTACACGTCGACCACGCCGGCAACGTCGACGCGTTCCCCGACGCCGAGGTGATCGTCCGGAAAGCGGAACTCCGATACGCCTTCTGGCCCGACGGTGCCCAACGTCTCTTCTATCTCGAGGGCGACATCTCCCCGCTCCGGGACCTCGAGGCCGACGTGACCGCGATCACGGGCGAGTACGACGTCTTCGGGGACGGCAGCGTCGTCGCCTTCCCGACGCCGGGACACACGCCGGGCCACCAGTCGCTGTCGGTCGAACTCGGTTCCCGGGACGTGATCCTCGCGGGTGACGTCGCGAACAGCCGCGTCGGCTACGAGGAGGAACTTGTTGCCGCCTTCAGCTGGTCGCTCGAGGACTCGATCGAGTCGATCCGGCGGGTCAAAGACCGGGCCCGGCGGACGGGTGCCGAGGTAATCGTCCATCACGATCCCGACGACCAGGAAACACTGCCCGATCCGCCCGCGGCCCTCGAATAACCGGCGGAATTCTCCCGCCCGAGAGAAAAAGTAGCAGTTATTTGACTGATCAATGATAGTGGGACTTTTGTCGTTGCCGTGAGTCCGTCGTCGTGATGCTCACACCGATTCCCGTTCACGAGGTCATGATCGAGGACGTCGTGACGGTGGGACAGGGGGGAACAGCGTCGACCGCGGCGGCCCGCCTCGACGAAGAGGGTGTCGGCTCGCTCGTCGTCGAGAACGGCGAACCCGTCGGAATCATTACCGAAAAAGACGTCGTCGGCGTACTGGCTGCGCGACAGGACCCGTCGGCCGTGACCGTCTCGGAGTTCATGTCGAAACCGCTCGTGACCGTCGAGTCCGGGGCGGGTCTCGAGGAGGCGGCCTCGTTGCTCCGGAGAAACGACGTCCAGCACCTGCCCGTGGTCGACGACGGGGAACTCGCCGGGATCGTGACCTCGACGGATCTCTCGTATTACCTCCCACAGCTGTCGACCGGCGGGGGGACGGTCGAGGGGAGGATCGGGACCCCCGAGGAAAACGGCTGGAAAGCCGAGTTCGTCGACCTCGCGGGCGAGACGATCGGGAGCGGTGATCGCGTGCGGTTCTCGAAGACGATCTCCGAGGAGGACGTCTTGCAGTTCGCCAGCATCTCCGGGGACACGAACCCGCTGCACCTCGATCCGGAGTACGCCGAGGAGAGTCGGTTCGGGGGACGGATCGCCCACGGCATCCTCGTGACGGGGCTGGTCTCCGCCGCCCTCGCCAGGCTGCCCGGCCTGACGGTCTATCTCTCCCAGGAGTTGAGCTTCCAGGCACCCGTGGAGATCGGCTCGAGACTGGTCGCCGTCTGTGAGGTCGTCGACGACTGTGGGAACGGGATATACCGGCTCTCGACGCGTGTCTTCGATGACGACGGACTGGTGATCGACGGGCTCGCGACGGTAATGGTCGACACGGACGACTGACTTCCCCCTGTGCAATAGACTCTTGAGTCTGCTCGTTGTTGTGGGATACATTGACATATGACTATCGACGAGCTAGAACGCTACGGGGTAGAACACATGGCAGACGACGAAGTAGAAACGTTCCTCTCGACCCGGGATGTCGGCGTCCTCGGTCTCGAAGCCGATGACGGCCCCTATCTCCTCCCGATGTCCTACGGGTACGACGGGGAGTCGAGCCTCTACTTTGCGTTCATCACCGGTTCCAGTAGCCGGAAAACACAGTTGACCGGCGCCGAGAGGCCCGCGAAGTTCCTCGTGTACGACGCCACCTCGATGTTCGTCTGGGAGAGTGTCGTCCTCTCGGGAACGGTCGACGACGTCCCCGACGCCGAACGAGACGGCTTAGACACGGTACTCGAGGACGTCCAGCATCCGGATGCTCTCGAAACTGCGGGGGACCTCGAGGGCGTCGAAATCTACGAGTTCCAGGTCGGGGAGAGAACCGGGATCAAGCAGGTCGGACTGCCACCGGGCTTTACGGACAGGCGAGGGGGTGTCGACCCCGAGTGAGCGTGGCTGGGGCCGTTCCCGTCCGACCCCGCTTGCCGGCTACGGGTTCGGCTAGGGAGCGTGGACACGACCGGTAGCGTTTTGCGAGTTCGACACACAATTTCGTTCGTATGAACCACACGAGAGGACCACTGTGTACGATCGACGTCGGCGAGCGAACAGTCGAGACCGAGGACGTAGACGACGTGTTGGCGTCGTATCTCGGCGGGCGCGCGGTCGGGACGAAACTCGCCTACGACCGGGTCCCCGTCGACGTCGACCCGCTCGGGCCGGAGAACCGCCTCTATCTCGCCACCGGCCCGCTCCAGCACTCGACGATGAGCTTTACCGGCCGGATGTCCGCGACGGCCGTCTCCCCGCTCACCGACGGCCTGCTCTCTTCTAACGCCGGTGGCTTCCTCTCGCGGAACTTCACCGCGACCGGCTACGGGGCCCTCGAGGTCACCGGCGAGAGCGACGAACTGCTGATCGTCCACGTCACCGACGAGGGCGTGGAGTTCGAGGAGGTGCCCGACCTCGAGGAAGCCGAGACTGCCGAGATCTGTACGTACATCGAGGACGAACACGACCTCGGGGCCGAACACACGGTCACGATCGGGCCGGCGGGTGAAAACGGGGTGCGCTTTGCCTCGATCATGACCTCCGAGAGCCGCGCGTTCGGTCGCGGTGGCCTGGGTGCCGTCCTGGGCGCAAAGAACGTGAAAGCGATCACGTTCGACGGCGACTCGACTCACGATGTGGAGATCCCGCCGTTGCAGATGGACGTCCACCGCGAGGCTGCGACCGCCGATCACATCATGAAACGTCAGGGAACGACCTCGGTAACGGAGTTCGCGAACCACGTCGAGGCCCTGCCGACCCGCTACTTCTCGGAACTGTCGTTCGAGGGTGCAGCCGACATCGGCGGCGACGCCGTCGAGGAGAAAAAATACCAGAAAGGGACCTGTTCGGCGTGTGCCTTTGCCTGCAAGCTCCCGACCAGAGACGAGGAGACGGGCCTCGAGACGGAAGGGCCGGAGTACGAGACCACGATGGCCTTCGGCTCGAACGCCGGCGTCGACGACGTCGTCGACGTGATGAGATCGAACGAGCTGTGTGACCAACTCGGGATGGACACAATCTCCTGTGGGGACGTCGTCTCGGCGTACCTCGCGAGCGAAGACGAGTTCGGCAACGTCGAGTTGATCCACGAGACGATCGAGCAGATCGCCTACCGCGAGGGCGTCGGCGACACGCTGGCGGAGGGGGTAGATCGGTTCCACGAGGAGTTGGGCGTCGAAAACTGGACCGTCAAGGGTCTGGAGTTCCCCGCCCACGACGGCCGGGCGCTGCACGGACAGGGACTGTCCTTTGCCACCTCAAATCGCGGCGCCGACCACATGTACGCCGAGTTCTACCCGTACGAGTACCCGCTGGTCGGCGAGGAGGAGGCCTTCGACAAGAACGGGTTCGAGGGGAAACCCCCGAAAGTCGTCGAGCACGAGAACCTCAACGCGATCAAAGACAGCGCCGTCCTCTGTAAGTTCTCGCGTGATTTCGTCACGCCCGACCGCCTCGAGAAACTCCTCGAGGCCGACTACGACGCCCTCCTCGAGATCGGCGGCGAGGTCGTCGCGATGGAACGTCACTTCAACAACCAGCGTGGCATGGACCGGGGAGACGACTCCCTGCCGTACGACCTGCCCGGCTTCGAGGACGCCCTCGAGGCGTACTACGACGAACGGGGCTGGAACGAGGACGGCACGGTTCCCGAGAGCGCCCTCGAGGCCGCCGACTGATCGCCGAGGGGTCGCCCGCGGAGTTGAAACGCCGGGCGGAGACGGGCGACGGGCGCACGCTCGAGCACGTCTTCCTCGAGGCGACCCGGGAGCGGTTCGACGCCGTCGCCGAAGGGTCGGACGCCCCCAGTAGTCGGGGTCTTCACTCGCGAACGGCTCCCCGGAGTCGAGCCGGGAGGCCGTCGGGGAACAGGCGGGCCACGACGGTCCGCAGTATGACCAGAACGCCGAGAACGCTTCCGAAGATCACCGCGAAAAGCGGTGCGATCATCACGCCGCCGGCTTCCGCGAGGAAGACGACGTAGAGACCAGCGACGGCCCACCACAGGGTGTAGGCGGCGAGGACGCCGAGGACGAGCGAGGCGAGGACCGTAGAGAGGGCGGCGTCACCGGGACGGGTGCGGTCCTCGCCGGCGGTGAGCCTCGAGGCCAGGCGGACGGCGTGGGCACTCACGCCGACGAGGACCGACAGCGCGAGCAGTCCGGGGACGACCATCGTCGCCGGCCGCCAAAGCGAGAGGACCGGCTCGAGGGCGACGGGCACGTCGACGAACAAGAGGAGTGCCAGCAGGAAAACGACGACCGCGAGAGCCGTCTCGACGGTCCGGCGATCGATCGGCGCGTCGAACTGGCGGAGGGACATGTCCCGATCTACTCTCTACCAACCCATAATCGTTCTTCCGAACCGAATTGTACGTATGAGTGACCGTTACTCGAGGCTGTACCCGTCGAACCCCCGGACGGCGTACCGGTAGGAGACGATCGGTGCGAGCAGTCCAAGCGGCAGGACGATCCAGGCGGCGGTGGTAAACACAGTCGCGGAGACGGTCGCCT
>LKNC01000118.1 GCA_001564255.1 Natrialbaceae archaeon Tc-Br11_E2g1 | reverse complement strand
GTCGTCGGCACCCGAACCACGGACGAGGCCGCGGCGATCCGCTTTCAGGCGAGTGCACAGGGGGTCGCCGAGAAGTCCTTCGGGTTGAACCACCCGAAAAACTACCTGGCGTACCCGCTTGCCGTGTACCATCCCGGCGAGACCGACGCGATACTCGAAGCGTACGTGGTCGGGGCCACCGACGACGCTCGACGGGGAGCGTCGTTTCTGGGATTGCTCGAGGAACGTCCCGACCGCCTCGAGCTCACGCCGCTTGGCCGGGAGGTCGTTCGGTTCGCGTTGGGTCGGTACGACTCCGTCGACGCCGCCCTCGAGGTCTTCGACGGGTGGCGTCGCTCGCGCGAACGCTTCTGTGCGGTCGCCCCCGAGTGGGGCGTGTTGACCAGACGCGTCGTCTGGGCGTATCCGGCGACGAAACTCCTCGTTCGCGAACTCCAGGCGATGTACGACGACGGGATCACCGAGCCGACGCTCCTCGAACTCCTCGAGTGGCTCGCCGTCCAGCACCCGACGTTCACCGTCGAACTGTTCGTCCGGGGGACGGAGGAGGTTCGCTCTCGCGTCCTCGACGTCGATGGGGAGTTACAGGTCGAGGAACTCGAGGACGGGACCGTCTTCCACTCGCCGACGGTCTTCCAGTTGAAGACGATGTTGTACCACGCCGGCGTCCTCACCGACCGGGGGATTGAACCCCATCGACTCGATCCGACCGTCGACGTCTGGAGCCTCCGTGACCCCCTCGAGGTTACGCCCTGACCTACTGGAGGCCACGAGCCGTTACGCGTGACTGCGTCCTAGAGATGCTATGGCGTCGATTGAGACGTTCCCCGAGTCGATCCTCGTGGCGACTGACGGGAGCGACGCCGCCCGAGACGCCCCGGCGTCGGTCCTCGGGATCGACCTGATCGAAGAAAACGTCTCCCGTTCAGCAGTGACCTACCGGAACGGGTCGCTGCAATCGATGATGACGCCGTGTTGTGGGCAGACGTACTTGCAGTGACGTTTGTACATCGGGGTCTCACAGTGAGGGCAGGCCGGCCCGCCGTCCGTGGTACCCCGACCTGTCATCGGCTAGCACTCACTCCAGCCACAGGACTCACAGGTCTTACAGCCCTCGGAGTAGTACAGTGACAGCGAGCCACAGGAGGGACACTCCGGCGACTCGCCGGCGTCGATGAGGTCCTGGGTCGCGTCACGGTCGCTCTCGCCGGCCGGCTGGGCCGTGGCACCGCCGTCGGTCTCCGTACTGTCGACCTCCGCGTCCGCCGATTCCTCCAGGGTCTGCTGGCGTGGATAGGGCTTGTCGATCTCCCCGTCGAGGTATCGGCGGAGTGCCGTCCCGAACGCGTCGGGGATCGACTGGATCTGTTCGCCCTTGTCCCACGCGATCTTCGGCGAGCGGATGCCCTCGAGTTTGTCGACGATCTCGTAGGGGTCGACGCCCGAGCGCAGTGCCACGGAGATCGTCTTCGCGAGTGCCTCGGTGAACGAGCCCGTGAAACCGCCACTGTTGCCCGTGTTGGCGAACAGTTCGAACGGTTCGCCCGTCCCGTCCTCGTTTATCGTGATGTAGACTTTACCGTAGCCGGTGTCGATGCGCTGGCTCACGCCGTGAAGTGTGTCCGGACGGGACCGCTTCTCGGCGTACTCGCCGTCCTCGTCACCGAGTACGGCCTCGAGGTCCGCGTCGGCGGCGTCTACGACGTCCTCGTTCGCGAGGAACTCCGCTAGGCTGCCAAAGACCTCCTCGATCTGCTCGACGAGTGCCTCGGCGGCCTCGTCTTCGTCTGCGAACTCGGTGTTGTCCGCACGTGTGGTCAGCACCTGCTTCGAACGGGTGCCGTCACGGTAGTAGGTGACGCCTTTCCCGCCGTGTTCGTAGACCCACTCGAAGACTTCCTTTGCGTCCGCTAAGGTGGAGTCGTTCGGCGCGTTGACAGTGTTGTGCGAGACAACGCCGCCGACTACGTACTCGTGTGGGCCGGCAAGCTCGATGTCGTACATCTCGCGAGTGCCGGCGTCTTCGACGTCGGTTACCTCGTACAGCGGTGGTGCGTCGGTAATCCCGAGCCGTTCGGCGGTCGTGTTGAACATATAGCTACGACCGCTGGATTCGAAGCTCCGAGCCGCGTAGTACGCCTTCGAACGCGAGTCGTACTCAGTCTTGTCGACGCGATCCTGGGGGACGTAGACGCGGTACCGCTGGTCGAACCGGTCGACCCGTTTGTGTGACTCGATCGGCGTCACCAGCTCCTGTGCGTCGTTCGTCACGTGTACCTCGTAGGCGTATGCCCCGGCGTCGTCGACCCACTTCCGACCGACGTACACCTTGGGAGCCCCGAAACTCCGCAGCAGTTCTGCGACGCCGTCGGCCAGGTCCTTCGACATTCCGCCGTAGACGACAAGCGACTGGGACGTCACGTGCCCGTCGAGCGTCGTCCCGTTACTGAAGGCGACCTTTTCGTCGGGGCTGCCCTGCAACACTTCCTGTGGGACCCTCTTGTCGTATGCGCCGGAGCCACACAGTTCCGTCACGAACTCCCAGACTGGCTTGGAGTTCAGGCTGACGCTGTAGACCGTGTCCCGCTCCTCGCCGCGGCGCGTATCCGCCTCGATCGTCGGCTGGCGGTCGAACAGCTCCTCGAACAGGTCACGGGCTTCGTCGCGAACCCGCTTCGAGGACGTGCTGATCTCGATCGAGTACCGATCGTCGATCGCGCTCCCGTCGGCAGCGTACATCCCGAGGAACCGGGCGAGTTGCGCCGACATCCGGTCGGGGAGCGTAACGTCTTTCTCGTAGACCGATGGATCGGTACCATCGATCGCCAGCGTCCCGCTGCCGTCGGTCGCGACGGTAGGCCGAGTAAAGTCGATCTCCGCTCGGCCGTCACCGTGTGACTCGACACGTCTCCCGATCACGTAATCGCCTTCCTCGAGGTCGTCGAGGACCGTCCAGCCGTCCGGCGTCAACACCCGGTGTGACTCGGTTGCACCGATCAGTTCCGTGCCGTTGTCGACCCGGATCCGGGTCGCGTCTTTCTCACCGGCGTAGTACTGGGACTCGACCGGAACGCCGTCGATCGTCACGTCTTCGTCTACGTCGACGAACTCGCCCGGTTCGAGTTGTTCTTCGGCGAAAGACTCGATCGGACGAACACCCGAATCCGTCTGGACCAGCGTCCCTGCCTCGAGACACTTGCTGATCGCCGAGTCGACGCCGTCCTGGCAGGCACACTGGACGGCGGCGTGTTGTTTCGCTGAGAGATCGGCGGTGATGACGAACAGTTCGCCGATGGCGTCTGGAACCGTCGAGAGGCCCTCGACGCCCTCGAACCGGTTCGTCGCCATCTGTTCTTGGGCCTCCGCTTTGACTGCGTCGATGTCGATGTCGTTTGCCTCGAGCGTTCGGAGGAAGTAATCATCGAACTCCACGAGCATCTCATCGCCCTGAACGTCGTCGGTGACGTTCTTGTAGTAGGCGACGTTGTAGATGGGTTCACAGCCACCCGTGGTGTTGCCGACCATACTAGTCGTCCCAGTCGGCGCGATCGTCGTCACGTTGTGGTTGCGGATGGGGAAGCCATCCTCCCAGTCGTCGGCGTCTTCGCCCGTCTGGGCTTCGAACCACTCGCGGTACTCGGTCGGGGTGGCGTATTTCGACTCCTCCCAGTCGGCAAAGCAGCCACGGTCTTTTGCGAGTTCGTGACTCGTCGCCTTCGCGCCGTGGTTGATGTGGGTCATCAGCTGGCGGGCGATCTCGTTGCCCTCTTCGCTCCCGTAGCGGACGCCCAGCTGGACGTACAGCTGGGCAAGCCCCATGATGCCCAGCCCGATCTTGCGCATGTCCCGGACCGTCTCCTCGATCTCGGGAACCGGGAAGTCACTCATCGTGACGACGTTCTCGAGGAAGCGAGCGCCGTACTCGATGCGCTCGTCGAACTCCGCCCAGTCGATCGCATCCTCGAGGAAGGCGGCGATGGCTTCCTCCTTGCTGTCGTACTCGTCGCCGTGTTCCTCACTCCAGACGCGCCAGTCGGGGGCCTCCAGATCGGCGAGCGTCGAGAGGTTGATGTGTCCGAGGTTGCAGGCTTCGTGTTCCTCGAGTGGCTGCTCTCCGCAGTTGTGAACGACAAGGCCGTTTGCGACGAAGGAATGGGTGTCAGGCTCAGTCAGGTCGTATACGGCTTCGTGGCCGTCGTGTTCGACTGATTCGACGGTGGCCTCGAATCGCTCGCTGTATGGACCGCGGTCGTACTCAGAGAGACGTTGCTCGAGAGCGTCGTTTTTATACTCGAGCAAGAAGCCAATCTCGTCAGCGAACCGCTCGAGGTTGTCCTTGACGATGACGAGTTCGTGCTGGTCTTTCGTCTCGTACTCTTTTGTACCTCCCCGACCGTCGGAGAGTTCTCGAGTTCCCGCTTCCTTGCGGTTTGTATAGATCTTGCTGGCGATACCGAAGTTGAGGAGAAGCTGCTGTACGTCGCCGAGCAGATCAGCGTCCGAACTCCACAGTCGGACCGAGACGCCCTTTTCGACGTTACCCTGAACACATCCGTCCGCAGTGAAAAGTGACTGGAGGAATCCACGCGCCATCTCCTCACTGCCACGCATCACTGTATCGGGGACCTGCAGCTTGTCTTCTGTCAGACCGATTTCATCTGCGTACTCGTAGAGGCGTGTGGACCGAATTCGCTGTTCGATCGCTTGCACACCACGATAGTCGTCGTCACGGCTAATCTCGCTGACACCGATTTCGTAATCCGCATTGCCGAGCGGTTCACGAACGATGTCGTTGACGTCGTTAGCGAGCGTCTCCGAGATTTCGGCGTCTTCGTCGTAGAAGTTCAAGACGGCGCGCTCTTCGCCGTGTTTGAGGTGACCGTCCCCGACGAGCCAACCGAGCGTACGACCTTCTTCTGCAGTTCCGTGCTGACCGAATCCACCTTTCCGGTTCTGGATGTGGATCGTGTCGCCTGTGTCGAGGTTCTGTGCTTCGACCCAGCCATCGTCGGTCATGACGCGGTGGTCGGCGGTAAGTCGAAGTTCGTATCCCTCTTTCGTTGTGAGTTTGTAAACGTCTTTCTCGCCAGTTTTGTAGACGCTACTGGCTTCCTTGATCGAATCCTCACTGAGTCGTCCGTCGACGACAACGTCGGTTGCGACACCTTGCTCGTACAGCTCTTCAGCAGGGACAAGGCCGCGTTCGGTGCTGATGAGTGTATCCCCTGTGACACACGGGTTCGTCGCGAGAATGCGGTGGTCGGGGTGTTCCTCGACGTCGAAGGAGTGTTCTTTGTTCACCCGTTCAAGATAGATCACGCCGGGTTCGCCGTTCTCGTGGGCACCCTCGACGATCCGCTCGAAGACGAGTTCCGCGGGGATCGAGAGGGGTTCGCCGACCTCGACGTACTCGCCGAGGTCGTAGCGGTCGTACATCTCCTTGGTTTCGTGGGTGGCGATGTGGGGTTCTTCCGTGCGGGGGTTCGTGAACGTGAACTCCTCGTCGTTCAACACTGCCTCCATGAAGTCGTCGGTGACGCCGACGGAGATGTTGAAATTCGAGAGGTGGCCCTCGACGGCGTTTCGGAGGTGTTTGGGGACGCGGCCGTCCTCGTCGATCAACTCGCGGGCTTCCTCGAGTGCTTCCGCGAAGGTGGTGTAGGTGTAGTCGTCGGGGTCGTTGAGCCGGAGGGTGTGAGCCAGCGAGACGTCTTTGTTCTTGGCGTGGATGAACTCGATGACGTCGGGGTGGGAGACGCGCATGATGCCCATCTGGGCACCGCGTCGGGTGCCACCCTGGGCGATGGTCTCACAGAGCTGGTCGTACGTGCGCATGAAGGTGATCGGACCAGACGCGATGCCGCCGGTCGAGCCGACGGAGTCGCCGTAAGGGCGCAGTTGCCAGAAGCCGTAGCCGACGCCGCCGCCGGACTGGAAGACCTCGGCGGCCTTTTTGGCGGTCTGGTGGATGTCCGAGAGGTCGTCGTCCGGACTCATGACGAAACAGGCAGAGAGCTGCTGGAGTTCGTCGCCGGCGTTCATCAGAGTCGGGGAGTTCGGCATAAAGGAAAGCGATTCCATGCCCTCGGTGAACGTCTCGGCGACCGCCTCGACGTGTTCACGCACTTCCTCGGGGAGTTCGGGAACGACGGTGTCGTAGGCGAACTTGTTTACGTTCCCCTCGGTGAGCGTCGTCTCGGCGTCCGCATCGCCTGTCCCCTCTGTTTCCCGCGGGCTCTGTCCGCCCGAACGGCCCGAGGCGATCAGGGCCTCGCTACCGAAGACCTCCTCGGCGAGCTCGTCTCGCCGTGGGTGGTCGGGTTTGAGCTGGTCCGGCGTGACGGTGATCTCGAGGTCGCGTTTTTCGGCCTCGTAGACGGCTTCCGCGAGGGCGACGTTCTTCCCGACGCGGGAGAACAGCTCGTCCTGGTCTTCGATGAGTTCTCCGTCCGCGTCCTTGCGGAGATAGCGGGCAGGGAGGATGTTCTCGTAGGCGTTGTCCGTCATCCGCTCTGCCAACGTTTCCCCTTCTGTACGCTTTATCGGGAGTGTGATCTCGTCGGCGGTGAGTTCCGAGTCGCTCATACGCGGGCCACCTCGCCGTCTCCCGCGTGTTTCCGTGCGGTTTTCGGCCTGAGTCCGGTGTGGGGTTGCATCATTTGTGACGAAGGTTCAGTATTCATCCATCCACCATAAGTGGTGTGATGTTGGTCTCTTTTTCTTGGATTACTCCAAGTATGCTTGTATAGACGCGTCTGTTCTCTGTCTCTTTTCTGCCGGTCGACGACGGCCGAATCGGCCGCATCGCCTTCTGTGAGTCAGTACGTCGTGGACGGTCTTAACGATTTTCAGAGTAAGCTGAAAGTAGTCCGGCTGGTGGTTATCCCGATCACGTACTGTGCTTTTCTCTTTCACTCCGGGGGCTGTATGACGACTCCGACGAGTATCACGGGGCGACGACAGTACCACGTTGTTGTCTTTCAGTCCACCAGAAAGGTTAGGACCATGGCGGACGCGAACTGACGTATGATCGGAACACTCACCTCGGGAATGACGCCGCTCCTGATCGCGGCCGCGATCGTTGGACTCATCGCGGTCGTCATGGCGATCCGGATCGCGATTAAACTCGCTATCAGGGTCGCGATCGTCGCGGCAGTCGTCCTCGTAGCACTGTACGCCGCCGGGTTCGTCGTGTAATACTGTCGGTCATGGACCTGTCGATGTGTGGCGGAACTGGCGGTACAGCACGTGTCAGTTGTACTCCCGCCAGCGGTGGCCACACTCGGTGCACTTGAAAAACCGAGTCGGCGGTTCGTCGGCGGAGGCCGTCTGTTTGAGCGTGTACCACGCTTGCTCGTTTCCACACCCCTCACAGCGAACGTCGCTCGCGATCGGCTTCCCCTCGAAGTTCGCCTCCTCGCTCGACTCGATCACGTCGCCGTCGGTCTGAGACTCCGTCGTGACGAACTCGGCTTCCAGGTCACGATCGCGGGCGCTCGAGGCCCCACACCCGGTACAGACCATGTGATCGCCCCCTGGTTTCATCATCGAACCGCAGTCGTCACAGAACTGCATACCCGCCCGTACGAGTCGGATCGTGAAAAACGCCCGGCTGTCAGTCCGTCTCGAGGCGTTCGTTTCTGAGTACGACCGGACAGTCGGCCACGCGGAACGTCTCGAGGTCGACCAGTTCCAGAATGTCCGTTTCCTCGTTGTGACAGGTGACTGCCGGGGGCGAAGAGAAGTATTCACACTGGTGACAGTACGTCGATTTCGGAATCTCACGGATCTCCCGCTCGACGCCGATGTCCTCCAGGGGGTCGTCGGTCCCCTCCACTTGCTCCCACAGTTCCTCGCGGTCGATCCCGCCGACGTCCTCACGGTCGAAGAGGTCGTCGAACTCCCCATCTCCCTCCCGATCGCGGACTCGATCGGCCAGGTCACCGAGGGGTCCATCCGTCTTCGTTCGCTCCTCGCCGTCTCGGTCCCCCGATTCGAGGTCGGTTTCGGCGGGGGGCAACTCGAGGTCGGTTTCGGCGGGGGGCAACTCGAGGTCGGTTTCGGCGGGGGGCAACTCGAGGTCGGTCCCGGGTCCAGTCGATTC
>LKNC01000117.1 GCA_001564255.1 Natrialbaceae archaeon Tc-Br11_E2g1 | reverse complement strand
GCCGTCCGTGGCACGGAGAAACGCGACGTGATCGAAGCGGTCCTCGAGCGGACGGAGGTGCCGGCGGTCGTCGAGTGACCTACTGACTGACGTAGCCGCCGTCGACGACCAGTGTCTCACCCGTGACGAAAGAGCTGTCGTCCGAACAGAGCCACACCGCGGCGTCGCCGATCTCCGCTGGGCCGCCGAGTCGGCCCATGGGCGTCGCGGCGATCGCCTGGTCCGTCGTGTCGGTTTCCTCCGAGGCGCGGTCGACCATCGGCGTGTCGATGACGCCGGGACAGATGGCGTTGACGCGGATACCCTCGCCGCTGTACTCCAGGGCCACCGACTTCGTCAGTCCGTTCACACCGTGTTTGCTGGCGACGTATGGGCTCAGTTCCGGGAACCCGACCTTGCCGGCGATCGAGGAGGTGTTGACGATCGCACCGCCGTCGGTCTCGAGGATCGCCGGAATCTCCGCTTGCATACAGATGAACACCCCCTTGAGATTGACGTCGATGACCCGCTCCCAGTTTTCCAGTGGCTGGTCGGCGGCGGGGTCGCTTCCACCCTCGATGCCCGCGTTGTTGAACGCGTAGTCGAGTCGGCCGTAGGTGTCGACGGCGGTCTCGACCATCGCCTGAACGTCCTCCGGGTCGCTTACGTCCGTCTCGACGAACGTCGCTTCACCGCCTGCGTCCTCGATCTCGTCGGCGGTAGCCGCCCCGTCGTCGGTATTGACGTCAGCCACGACGACGCGTGCCCCCTCCTCGGCGAAACGCATGGCGGCCGATCGGCCGATACCGGTACTCGCTCCCGTTACGATCGTCACTGTGTCTTCGATCCCGTCCATTGGAATTCACCGTACCCGGTCTGAGCCGGATACAGCCGTCCGTTCGAAAAGGAGGTGTATAACTCTAGTTGTCGAGGTGATGGGTCCCGGGGGCGCCGATCGACCTACCCGCGTAACACGGAGAGGAGCAGGACGGTTCCGAGAAGCGACGCCACGCCAGCGGAGGCGAGATCGACGGTCGGCAACGAGACGGCGGTCGTCACGAGGTAGACACCGAGGCCCGCACACACCGCGACGGCCAGGCTCGCCCCGGTGTGGGTCAACTCGGCCCGTCGCGTCGTCGCCCCGTCGCCGATCTCCGCCCTGAGACGGCGGTCGTAGGAGCCGACGTCCCAGACCACGATGGCGACGGCGACCGTCACGAAAAGGATCGGTGAGGGGCCCTCGAGGAGGCCGGCGGCGAACGACGCCGTCCCGACGCCGAGTGCCCCGAGCACCGACGAGGCGGTTCGCGGGGGGACGATCCGGAACACCCCGAGCAAGCCGACGATCGAGATCATCACCAACACGGCCGTGACGACCAGAAAGGTGACCGTCACGACCGGCAAGAACGTGCCGAACTCGGCGACGACCTCCTCGATGACCGGCTGTGCCTCAGCGGGAGTCTCGCGATAGACGCGCTCGAGGATCGTCCCGGGGCCGACGACCAGGAGAGCGCCGAGAACGGCGAAGCCACCGGCCCCACGGGCGAGATAGCGTGCCGGCCCGCTGACGTACTCGAGGCGAAGCCGCCGGAGCACCCAGACCGTAAGGAGGACGACGAGCGAAGCGATCACGACACGGGAGAGGACGCCCCTGAGGAGCCCACTCGACGTGATCGAGACCAGGAGGTCATAGCCTTCAGGTGGAACGTGCTCGTGGTCGCGGACCTCGAACCACACCTCCTCGGGGACTGCGAGGACGAGGGGGCCGGCCAGCACCGAGAGCACGGAGACGAGCAGTAGCTTCCCGCGGACCCGCCCTATGAACGCCTCGACGGCCTCCCGGCGTTCCCTGGCGACGAAAGCCGTGATGGGGAGGGCCTTCAGGGCCGACGCGGTGGCGAACCCGGCGAGCGCGAAGAGTACCAGGAACGATCCCAGCGGTGGCGTCCGCTCGTCGGAGGCAAACACCGCCTCGATCGCGGGCTCGAGTTCCTCGAGGGCGGCCTCGACCGGCGGGAGCGTCTCGAGGAGCCACAGTCCGGCGGCGACGGTGGTCGCGGCCGCGAGGACGCCGGTGACGACCAACGCGGTGAGAGCGACCGTGTGGCTCGCAGCCGGCAGGGCTTCCTGTCGCGGGACCGAGACCGCCCCGAGGGCGGCGAGGGTCACCGCGACGACGAAGAGCAAAGACTGCCAGCCGACGGACACGAGTCCGGGGAGTGACGTTCCGGGGCCGACGGGACCGATCGCGAAGACGAACGTGATCGCGACGGTCGCGATCGAGAGCGTGGCCACGATCACGTAGCCGACGCTCGCGAGTGCCATGGTCGGAAGCTCGTCTCTGGAACCGACCAGTCCTGTCACGAAGACGGCGACGGCGGTCGCCGACGCGACCGCGGTGGGGACGAGAAGTCCCGTGTACCACCCGAGGAGGCCGATCGAACACACCGTGAGCACCAGACCGGCGACGGAGTTCAGCGAACGGACCATCAGGTACGCACCTCCGCGGCCTCGACGGCGAGTGGGAGCGGATCGGAACGGGTCCAGTCGACGACGTGGGCACCGACGTCCCGGAGGCGTTCGACGCGGGTGTGACGTTCGACGGCGAGCAACCGCGAACCGGGTTCGTCGGGGTCGCCCAGGTCGGGCGTGACGACCGTCACCGGGTGGCCACGGACGACGAGCCCCTCCGCGACGTCGATCGGGTAGTCGTCGGTCAGGGGCGTGACGAAGACGACCTGTCCGCCGGCGGGCAGTCTCGAGGCGAGTCGGTCGACGAGGACGGCCCCATCACTCACGGTTGACAGCTGTAACTCCGGGCCGGCCCACTCCCCATCGTTGACCGAGCGAAGCGCCACCCGGCCACGGGCGAGGGTGTCGGTAGTCCCGGGTTCGACCCACGGCTTGCTCCTCCGCCCGAGCACGCCGATCCCGACCTCCTGTCCCTCGTCGACGAACGCCTGCAGGACCCGGTCGGCGGCGTACCGGCAGAGATCGACCGTCGAGAACGCACCCGGCCTGGGAACGACGTCGACTCTCGGCCGGCAGTCGGCAACGACGACGACCGCTACCCCGCGGTGTTCCCGGTAGTTGACCGTCGAGAGTTCACCCTGTCTGGCCAGTCGTCGCCAGTCGATCCGGTTCACCGGGTCGCCGGGACGGTACTCTCGGGTCGTGTGGAACTCGATCCCGCTTCCCCCCACGTCGGTCGGCACCGCCCCGACCAGCGTCGCCGTCTCCCGTCTCGTCGGTGGCTCCTCGACGAACACCCGGCCCGTGACACGCTCTGCCCCCGATATCGGCACCTCGAGGTCGCGATAGCTCCCGCCGGCAGCACCACGAACTCGGACCCGTGGCTCCGTGAAGTCGTGTTCGCCGCGTTTCGCGAGCAGTTCGTACTCGAACGATTCCTCGCTGTCCGGTGCGATCGCGAGTGCCGCCTGTGGGGACCCGGAGACGACCTCGAGGTCCTCGGGGACGCCGTCGACGACCCGCACGTCGGGCAGCGGGCGGTCGCTCTCGTTTCTGACCGTAAGCCGGATCCGGACGCGGTCCCCGGGAACCGGGCGTTCGGGCTCGGCCGTCCGCGAGAGGGCGATCGAGGGGTCTGGAACGCCGCTCAACGAGCCGTACGCGACGAACGACACGGGGATCCCCGCGAGCGCGACCAGCCATGGTTCCCCGAAGAGCGTCCCGACGACCACGAACGCGAGCGCACCGGCGAGTGCTCCTCGGTACCGTGGTAGCTCACTGAGCGTCATCGACGATCACCGTCGTAGGCGTCGATCTCCTCGATCGTCCGATCGACCGACCGTCGGTACGCCCGGTCCTCGTAGAGCCACTCGTAGAGCCGCCAGAGGAGGGGGGCGTCCGGTGCCGTCTCGTCGCCGAGAAACGACGTGACGACCCTGTCGTCGGTCCACTCACCACCGTCGATCCGATCGCGGGCGCGGTCGCGGTCGATGCCATCGACCGTCGCGATCCGCTCTGTGGCCGCCTCGGTGAGTCGGTCGGAAACGCGCTCGCGGGCACGGTCGCGTCTCCCGGCCCACCCGCCGTCGGCCGCCGTGGTCACCGCCTCGTCGAACGACGCTCCGGCGAGTGGCTCCTCGGCCGTCGAATCGTGGGTCGCCGAAAGCGGCTCCGGCTGACTGATCGAGGCCGAAAGCCCCTTCCAGAGGGCGACGACGATCGCGAGGACGCCACAGGCGGCGACGATCGCGTACTGCCCTTCGGTCCCGATCGCCGCCTCGAGTTCGGCGAGGTCGACAGCGGGCTCGAGTACCTCGGGTGCCTGACTCAGGAGGACGGTCGCCCCGAACGCGGCGAGTGCGACCGCAACGACGATGCGTCTGAGCCATCCCATCAGGACTCACCCTCCCTGCGGACGCGCTCTGTCGCCTCACGGACGCGCTCGACGACCGAGGAGTCGGGCACCCGGTTGCCGTACTCGACCGACCGAAACGCCTCGAGGATGCGCTCGACCGCATCGGCGGGCAGCCCCGCGTCGACGGCCCGGGCTGCGATCTCACCCGGCGTCCGGGTCTCGGGTCGGGACAGCGCTACCACCCCGACGAGCCGGTACCACGCTTCGCGGATCGTATCGGCAGTTGCACGGTCCTCGCCCTCGTTTGCGTCGACGCTTTCGGAGGTTCCCGTGGCCGCGGTCCCGTCGGCTTTTTCACCTCCAGAACGGACGAACGCGAGTAACGACGAAAGCGAGAGCACCGACGGGAGTGTGATTATCCACACGACCGCCGATCGAACGCCGGCGACGATCCGCCTCGTGGCCTCACGTACCACCGCGCGGGCGTTCTCGACACTCGAGAGCGCTCGCCAAAGCCCGTCGATGACCGCCGTTACCAGCCGATCTGCACGCTGGCTAACGACGACGATCGCGGTCAAAAGCCGCCGACAGACGACCACCGGAAGCGACGCGATCCGCGTAAAATCCCGTCCACGGGCGACCTTCAGGGCGAGTGTGAGACCGAGACCGATCGCCCCGAAACCGACCAGTGCGTTCACCAGCGGGCGTGCCGTCGCCGACCCCAGTTGCCCCTCCGCCCCGACCGCTATAGTCGTCGACAGCGCCGCCGGAAGCGAGACCGTCGCCGTGCCGTTGCCGTCGGTTTCACCCACGCGCTCCCCGTCGAGATACACCGGAATACCGTCGGCCGGCCCATCCTCCGTCGTCGCCACGGCCGTCCCGGAACGGGTCGGGAGCGCGACCGGATCGGCCTCGAGTGAGACCGTCACCTCGGCCAGTTCGAGGGCGTGTTCTCCCTCCAGAACGCCGCGTTCGACCCCGATCGTCGCGTTCTCGGTCGCTGGCAACGAAACGATCGCGGTGCCGTTCCCGTCCGTTTCGCCGGCGTCATCGCCGTTTACAGCCACGGACGCCTCCGGGAGTTCCTCGTCCTCGAACGTCGCGGTCACCGTCCCCTCGCCGCCGGGGAGTTCCTCGCCGTCGAATTCGACGTCTACCTCGGTCGGTAACTCGAGGTCTATTTCCTCCTCGAGGGGGGTCCGCGTGGCCGTGATCGTCGTTTCCTCGGCCTCCGGGAGCGTCAGTTGTTCGGTCCCATCCGCGCCGGTTTCGCCGACGTCTACACCGTCGACGGCGATCGTCGCGTCCGGGATCGGAGAATCGTCGGCAGTCACGTTCACCGTGACCGTCTCACCGGGAACCGCCGACCCCTCTACCTCGAGGTCGAGGTCGGTCGGCAACTCGAGGTCGACTTCACCCTCGAGGACCCCTTTCGTCGCGGTGATCGTCGCGCTCTCCGCCTGTGGGAACGGGACGTCGACCCTCCCGTCCGAACCGGTTTCACCGACTGACTCGCCGTCTACGGCCACTTCGGCCTCGGCGAGTTCCTCGCCGTCGAAGGTCGCGGTCACCGTTCCCTCGCCGTCGGGTACTTTCTCGCCTTCTACCTCGAGGTCGATCTCGGTCGGTAACTCGAGATCGTTTTCACCCTCGAGAGATCCCCGCGTGGCCGTGATCGTCGTTTCCTCGGCCTCCGGGAGCGTCAGCTGTGTCGTCCCATCCACATCGGTTTCGCCGACGTCTACACCGTCGACGGCGATCGTCGCGTCCGAGATCGGAGAGCCGTCCGCGGTCACGTTCGCCGTGACCGTCTCACCGGGAACCGCCGAACCCTCGATCTCGAGGTCGAGTTCGCTCGGAAGGGGGACGGTCACGTTGTCGCCGCCGGAAGCGACCCGACGATCGGACGCCGTCCGCGTCGTCTCCCCGGCACTGGCGGACCGGGTTACCGGTTCGGAACTTCCCACCACGATCTCGAGTTCCTCCGCGGAGGGCACTGTTCCGGTTACCTGACCGCTACCGTCAGTGTGTCCGACCGTCTCGCCGTTGAACGTCACCTCGGCATCGACGACCGGTTCGTGACCCGCTGTAACCGTCACCGTGAGGTCTTCCCCCGGGATCGGGTCGTCCTCGAGGGTGATGTCGATCTCGTCGCCAGGTTCGTCGCCAGGCTCGTCGCCAGGTTCGTCGCCAGGCTCGTCGCCAGGTTCGTCGCCAGGTTCGTCGCCAGGTTCGTCGCCAGGTTCGTCGCCCGGTTCGTCGCCCGGTTCGTCGCCCGGTTCGTCTCCCGGTTCGTCGCCCGGTTCGTCGTCTCGGTCGCTAGCATCGAACTCCTCGAACCCGGATTGTTCGTTGCTCTGGGCCTCGAGTTCGTCCGCACGAGAGTCGCCCGGTGTGGGTTCGAACGGGACCCAGCCAACCCCTGGGTAGTAGACTTCGACCCAGGCGTGGGCGTGCATCCCCCGGACGACGTACTCGTCATCGCCCGCGTACTCGCCGCTGTTGTACCCGACTGCGTATCGCGCGGGGATCCCCTCCGAACGAAGCATGACGGTCATCGTCGTGGCGAAGTACGCACAGTACGCCTCATCGCGCTCGAACAGCATTTCGTCGGCAACGTCGCCGTCGGGCGGTGGGACGTCGAGTGAGTACTCGTGTTCGGCCCTGAGCCACTGTTCGACCGTCACCGCCGTCTCGTGGGGACCCTCGGCGTCGGCGGTGATCTCCGCCGTTCGGTCGTGGACGCGGTCGGGGACGTCGTCGGGAAGGGCGGTATAACGGTCTTCGATCTCGGACGGGTAGTCGGTCCCCGCCCCGGACAACACGTCCGGGTCGGTCACCGGCGGCTGGCTCTCGACCAGTACGGTGTCGCCGGGTTCGGCCGTTCCGTCGATCTGTATCCCGTTCATCCGATCGTAAGTCAGGTCCCCACCCCCGCGGAACTCACCGCCGACCGGCCGCCACGCCGCGGGGACCGCCGACGACGACTTCCGGAAGGTCACCTCCTGGGTGATCGTCTCGCGGTCGTCTTCCATCGGGACGGTCTCGAGGCGGTCCACGTCGTCCGATCGAACCCAGCCATCGCCGTCGTAGGCGTCGTAGGCGGTCGTTCGCCAGTACGACGGCTGCTCGGCCTCGACGAGGAAAAAGACCTCCTCGTTAGCAGCGGCGTACTCGGCGTTGCCGTCGATCCGTGTCTCGTCGGAGACGCCAGGTGAGACCTCGATCCCAGCTTCCTCGAGGACCCGATCGAGACCCGTTTCTTCCATCACCGTCAGAGCCGCCTGGCCGATCGGGTCGGATTCCGCGCCTCCAGCGAGGTCACCGACGTCCTCGTCCTCGGGGCCGAACAGCCCGTCGTCGGCAAGCGGTGCGGAAAGGGATGGAACTGCAGCGAAAAGCAGTAGTATCCCGAGGAGACAACAAAGGGCGATCAACGCGCTGGCTGGACGACGACCGGATCCCCCCCGGTCGTCCCCATCGTTCCCTGCCATTCGTTGTGCCCCCGTTACCACTACATCGTCTTAATGCTATTTCTTTCCAAAATATATATTCTGGAACTATTTCGGAGAATGTATTACGACGGACCGGACGGAGGGCCACGTTTGACCTGCGCCGAGACGCTGCCGGTCACTCGGTGTGTGGACCGTGACTCGTCTGGTGCAACTCCCGCCGGAGTCGATGCTCGCCGCTCGCGGATTTGTACGTCACAAAAGCGGGCCGGGCGCGATTTGAACACACGGTCGGACGTGCTCGCTTCGCTGCGCGCGACCTCCCTGCGATTCAAATCGCTCTGGCCGCTTTGCTCCTCACGAACGTGTTCGTCCCAAAAGCGGGC
>LKNC01000116.1 GCA_001564255.1 Natrialbaceae archaeon Tc-Br11_E2g1 | reverse complement strand
GTTCGGAGAAGGGGACGACCGTCTCCCCCTGTGGCGTCTTGGCATCGCTGCCGACGACGAAGACCGCATCCTCGGCGTCGGTCCAGTCGGTGGGGTCGTCGGTCGCGGGATACCCCTCCGCCGTCAACCCGGGATCGGTTCCGCTGTAGTCGGTCACGAGGATCGTGAGCGGGTAGCCAAAGCGTTGTTCGTGTCCGTCTTGCCGTTGGGTCTCGACGAACATCTCGACGCCGTAGTAGCCGACGACGTACTGATACTGGGAGTAAAACACCTGTGTCTGTGGCAACTGCACGTCCCCTTCGATGTCGAACTCGTCTTCGAGTGCCAGTCCCATCGAGACGGTGTAATCGAAGTTGACCGGCTCGTGGTCGGCTTCGCCGGCGTCGACGACGAACAGGCCGGCACCGCCGACAATGAGAGCGAATGCCACGATGACGAGGGCGATCGAGCGTAAACTCCTGGGCACACCACCCTCTATGAACAGAGGAGAAATATACCGTCTGGTTCGTCGGTCGAACAAAACCCACGGCCGGAACGGGTACCGATGGGCCGGCACGGTTCCCGCTACACCGGTACTCCCGATTCCCGAGCGTAAGGCGTATAGCCCGCGTCTCCGAATGCGATACTATGAGCGACCAGTCCACCGAAGAGGTCTCCGACGACGTGGTCGAACACCGCAAACTGCTCATCGCCGGAACCGGGATCGCCGGGCTCACGGCGGCGATCTACGCCGGCCGGGCGAACAACGAGCCACTGGTCATCGAGGGCGACGAACCCGGCGGCCAGCTCACGCTCACCACGGACGTCGCGAACTACCCCGGCTTCCCCGAGGGGATCAGCGGGCCGGAGCTGGTCACCGACATGAAATCCCAGGCGAGGCAGTTCGGCGCGACGATCGAAAACGGGATGGTCGAGAACGTCGACTCCTCACAGCGGCCGTTCCGTGTCGAACTGCAAAACGGCGACGTCTACACGGCCGACGCCGTCATCGCTGCCTCGGGCGCGAGCGCTCGCACCCTCGACGTCCCCGGCGAGGACGAACTCCTCGGCTACGGCGTTTCGACCTGTGCGACCTGTGACGGCGCGTTCTTCCGCGACGAGGACATGCTCGTCGTCGGCGGCGGTGACGCCGCCTTAGAGGAGGCGACGTTCCTTACCAAGTTCGCCGACACCGTCTACCTCGTCCACCGTCGCGAGGAGTTCCGGGCCGAGGGGTACTGGATCGACCGCGTCCACGAGAAAGTCGAAGACGGCGAGATCGAGATCATGAAAAACACCGAACTGATCGAGATCCACGGCAGCCCCGAGGACGGCGTCGACCACGTCACCCTCGTCGAAAACGAGCAGGGCCACCCCACCGACCGCCTCGACGATCCCGGGACCGAGGAGTTCGAGTTCGACGTCGGCGCGGTCTTCCTCGCGATCGGTCACACGCCCAACACGGCGTACCTCGAGGGCACTGGCGTCGTGACCGACGAGGAGGGCTATCTCCGGACGAAAGGCGGCGACGGCGGCGACCAGACGGAAACCGACGTCCCCGGTATCTTCGGCGCTGGCGACGTCGTCGACTACCACTACCAGCAGGCCGTGACGGCAGCAGGTATGGGCTGTAAGGCCGCGATGGACGCCGACGAGTACCTGGAAGACGTAGAGCGGGCGGACTCGAGCGTCGAAGCCGCGGCTGCCGACGACTGATCAGTCCGCGGGTCGACTCGACTCGCCGCCCTCGAGTTCGTCTCCGTCGGGACGCTCGCGGGTCGGAAGCGAGTCACGGAACCGCCTGAGAACGGAGCGTGCTTCGGCCAGTTCCGGTTCGCTCACCGCCCGGAGCAAGGCGAGTGCTCGGCGTGCCCGGGTGCGCCGCCAGGACTGTGCGCGGTGTTCGTAGGTCCGGATACCCCGAAGGAAGTCGGCTTTGGAGAACTCCGGCCAGTAGGGCGTACAGAAGAACACGGCGGCCTCGTTGCCGTTCGCGTGCCAGGGCAGGAAGTTCGAGGTGCGTTCGTCCCCCCCGGTCCGGATGATGAGATCGACGTCCCGGACGGGCCGGTCGTACAGCCGCGACTCGAGGGTCTCGACGTCGACGTCTTCGGGCGACAGTTCGCCCCGGTCCACGTCACGGGCGACGCTACGGGCCGCACAGAGCAACTCGTTTCGCCCCCCGTAGGCGAGTGCGACGTTGAGGACGAACCGGTCGTACCCACGCGTCCGTGACTCGGCGTATTCGATCGCCTCCCGGACCCGCTCGGGGAGCAAGTCGACGTCGCCGAGGACACGGATACACACCCCGTTGTCGTGGACCCGATCGCTGTCGGCGAACTCACGGAGTTTCTCACAGAGCAGATCGAACAGCGCCTCCCGTTCTTCCGGCGGTCGGTCGAAGTTCTCCGTCGAAAAGGCATACAGCGTGAGTTCCTCGACGCCGACGTCCTGACACCACTCGAGGACGCGTTCTGTGGTCTTCGCGCCTGCCCGGTGGCCGTCGGACGCGTCCTCGCCGTGGTGGCGCGCGTACCGGCGATTCCCGTCCTGGATGACCGCGACGTGGGTCGGTGCACCCGACACCTCCCGGGAGAGCAGTCGCTCGTAGGCCGACCGACCCGTCGCCTGAAGCCACTGTTTCATTACCCGACGTGAGGACAGCAACTGTCATGTGTCTTTTGTGTCTTCAAGCGGGGAGAGACGGCCACCCCGACGCGAACCGTGACGGCTATCCGTCCGGACGTTCTCGCCTCGAGCGATGGCAGACGTTATCGACGAGGACCTCTACCGGCGGACGAAGGCGTTACTCGAACCCGGCGATATCGAACTCAACGGGGTGATCGTTCACACCGACTACGACGGCCGGGAGGACGTCAAGATGATGCAGGCGACGATCGACGTCGGTGATATCATCGCCGAACACGCCGGCCACGACCCGGCCGACTGTTACGTCCACTCGGGCAACGACGACACCGACTTCTCCTCGAACCAACACCAGGGACTGACCCTGGAGGGCGAGGAGTTCGTCTGGGAGTGCCAGCAACTGCTCCGGGAGGGTACCTTCGACATCGTGATCTACTACGAGGCGAGTGCGGACCACGGGGCGATCCTCGAGGACGTTCGCGACCTCGGCTACGAGGTCACCGGCGTCGAGGGCGACTGACGGTTCGACTCCACGAACGTCGCGTAGACCCACTGCTGGAACTGACTGCCGGTACCGATGTCCTCGCGGATACGGTCGCGTTCCTCAAGAATAATGCCGTCCACATCCGCGTCGTGGGGTATCGGGTTATTCGGCTTCTTGACGTTCCGGACCGCCGACCCCGTAGTCTGGGTTTTTCAGCGTAAAACGGGATATCGAGTGGGGCCTCGAAACTCCACCGAGTTCCTACCCGGCGAGATTCAACCGGTGATTTATGTCCTGTCAGTCCCGACTCTCGGGCAGTGACCGGCCGGTCGCGTGAGTCCAAACCGAGGGGGAACCGTCCGACCGGCGTGTGGATTCGACAACCGTGGACGCTCCGAACGATAAGACAAGTTTAGGTATGGCCACTTCCAACCCATCGAAAGTGATCGAGGACGTGTTCGCCACAAGACCGTCTACGGGGGGGAAGACGGCGTGATCGACGCTGGTGTCGTCACCTGCGCCCGGGTGACCCACGACAGCGCGAGCGTCGACGACCTCGCCGTCGCCAGCCCCGACAGCCAACGGATCGGTGTCGCCGAGTTGCTCTCCCGACCCGAAGTCGAGGAGGCGCTGGTAATCTCGACGTGTAACCGCGTCGAGGCGTACGTCGTCACACCCGACCGAGCCGTCGGCGAAGTCGTCCTCGCGGAGTTCTTCGCCGACGTCGACTCCGACGCGGTCGTCATCGACGGCCACGACGGGAGCCTTCGCCACCTCCTCGCCGTCGCCGCGGGTCTCGAGTCGGTCGTCCTCGGCGAAGACCAGATCATCGGTCAGGTCAGAGACGCCTACGAGGACGCCCGGACCGCCGGCGGGATCGGCTCGATGCTCGAGATCGCCGTCACGAAAGCGCTCCACGTCGGCGAGCGTGCCCGCACCGAGACGGGGATCAACGAGGGGGTCGTCTCGCTTGGCTCCGCCGCGGCGAAACTCGTCGCCGAGACCGTCGGCGTCGAGGGATCGACCGCGCTCGTCGTCGGTGCCGGCGAGATGGGCGAACTCGCCGCGAAGAGCTTAGCCGACCACGGTGCAGGGGAGGTGATCGTCGCAAACCGGACGCGCGCGACGGCACGTGAGATCGTCTCGGACCTCGAGGTCTCCGGGAAAGCCGTCACACTCGAGGACCTCGAGGCCGTCACCGACCGCTCTGCGGTCGTCGTCGCCGCCACCGGGAGCAAGGAGCCACTCCTCGGTCCCGGAGAACTCGGCGACCGCCGGCAGACCGTCGTCGACCTCGGCCAGCCACGTGACGTCGACCCCGACGTCGCCGACCTCCCGGACGTGATCCTCTATGACATGGACGACCTCGAGGCCGTGACCCGCCGGACCCGCAAACAGCGGGCGAAAGCCGCCGCGGACGTCGAGGAGATGATCGACCGGGAGTACGAACTGCTGTGTGAACAGTACAAACGCACCCGCGCCGACGCGGTCATCGCCGCGATGTACGAAAGCGCAGAGCGGATCAAGTCACGGGAACTCGAGACCGCCATCTCGCGTCTCGAGGCCAACGGTGACCTCTCCGAAGAACAGGTGGCAGTCGTCCGATCGATGGCCGACGCGCTGGTCAACCAGTTGCTCGCACCCCCGACCAAGAGCTTACGGGAGGCCGCCGTCGAGGACGACTGGCAGACGATCAACACCGCCCTGTGTCTGTTCGATCCCGACTTTGGCCCCGAGTTCCCGTCGGCGATCACCGAGCCGGGCGGCGGTGAGGATGTCGTCGGCACGCTCGAGGACGACTGACCCCCCCGAACCGCCCCGCGTTGGGGTTAATTCCTCGAGTCCATGCCGTTAGCACAACCGTTATCTAGCTGGCTTTCCTCGAGACGAGTATGGCAGATCTACTTACAGACGAGGAGATCGCCGACCTGCTTCCGGACGAATGGAACCACGACGGCGATGAGATCGTCCGCGTCTACGAGTTCGACGACTACCTCCGCGGAGTCAACTTCGCACAGATGGTCGGCGAGATCGCCGAAGCACAGTTTCACCACCCCGAGATCACTATCCGGTATAAGGAAGTCGAGATCGAACTCACGAGCCACGAGGAAGGCGGCGTCACCGACAAGGACATCGAGATGGCGGAGCTGCTCGAGGCCGAACGGACCGCCTGATACCATCGGACGGAACCGTGTGAAGATCGCCTCACCCGGGGAGTACAGGCGATAGGCACTTACTCTCGAATCGCGTACACGCCTGTCCCACATGGTTTCCGGATACGACTACTGGCTACTCGACCTCGATGGCACCCTCGTCGACGTCGAGTGGTCGTACACCCGCGAGGTCTTCGACCGGGTCGGCGACCGACTCGGTCGGCGGTTCACGGACCGTGAAGCCGAGATCATCTGGCACGGACTGACCGGCTCGCGGGACTACCAACTCAGAGAGTGGGGGGTCGACCCCGGGACGTTTTGGGACGTCTTCCACGGCGAAGAGGACCCACTCGTCCGCGCAGAACAGACCTACCTCCACCCCGACGCCGAGTTCGTCGCCGACCTCGAGGTCCCCGTCGGCCTCGTCACCCACTGCCAGCAGTTCCTCTGTGAGCCGGTCTTAGAGACCCTCGACATCGGCGACTGGTTCGACGTTATCCTCTGTTGTACCGAGGAGACCGGCTGGAAACCCGATCCGGAGCCGGTCGAACGGGTGATCACCGACCTCGAGGTCGGCGACAGCGGCCACCGGGGGATCCTCGCCGGTGACGGTCCCAACGACGTCGGAGCCGCCTGGAACGCCGGCATCGACGCCGTTCACGTCGAACGCCTCGGCCACGATCGGCGCGGCCAGTGTGTACTCGGCGATTACCGCGTGTGTTCGTTCGACGACCTCGAGGCGTCCCGGCCCTGACCGCGCTGTCTCCCGCCTGTCACCTCGAGTTCCGCGTCCACGAGCGTCTCGTAGGCTCGCCTGAGGCGCTCTGAGAGCGCCTGGTGGGAGATCTCGAGTTCGCCGGCGAGTTCCTCCATCGAGACCTCCCGTGGGATCTCGAAGTACCCACGCTCGAACGCGGCCGCGAGCGCCTCCCGTTGTTGGGGTGTCAACCGAGTGTGGGCGATCGCCTCGTCGGTCAACTCCGAGACGCGCCGGACGTCGGCGCGGATCCCGATCTCCGAGAGCCGATCGTGGGTTCGAGCCAGGTCCTCCCGGGCGTCAAAGCGCATCCGGAGGTGCCACCAGCCCGAAGACCCCCACGCATCGAGTACCGTTCCACCCTCGGCGAGGAGCGTCTCACACGTCCGTGTGACCGCCTCGGTGAACGTCACGTCGTACAGCAGTCGCTCGTCGGTCTCGACGAGTAACCGCGTCGACTCCACTTCCGGGTCGGCCGCGAACGCCTCCGCGATCGTTCGCCGGTCGACGTCTTCGATCCACAGACACGGTACCGAGTTCGAGACGGCGGACTCGAGGCGAACCGTCGCCTCGGGGGCGGACTCGAAGGTACCTTCGAGGGCCGTATCCGTCGCGGACAGACGGAGTTCGGCGATAGTCGACATCAGGGAGTGTACACCCTTATACGGTAAAACGTCTATCTCGGGTGACTGAACCGTCTCCCGAGGCCAACAGTGTCGACAACCGGGAGTTCTCTCGGCGAACGAAACTCTCGAGGGCTCGGACGGCTCACCGACCGGTCACCGCGTGGTGACCGTCACCGGCACGTCGGCGTTGAGCAACACCGACTGCGTGACGCTCCCGAACAACACTTTCCCCGCCGGCGTCCGCGTCCGTCCCGACATCACGATCAGATCCACCCCGAGTTCCTCCGCGACCTCGAGGATACTCTCGGCGGGGTCTGCGTGCTCCCGGCGCGTCTCGACGGAGATCCCGGCGTCCTCGAAGAACTCCCGTGCTTGCTCGACGCTTTGGGGGAAGTCCGTCGGGTCGTACCACTCCCCCGACCGTGCCGTTCCACCTTCCGCGTCGACGACGTCCAGTTCCTTTTCGACGTTGAGAACCGTCACCTGGACCGCTTGGTCGGCCTTGGGCAACGACGCGGCCGCCTCCATCGCCGCCCGAGCGCGCTCGAGGTCGGAGTCGACGGGCACTAACACTTCGTACATACTGTCCGGGACGGTACTGCTATCGAAAACGTTGTTGATGTGGATCCGCGAGTCCGGTTCACTCGACGGCTCGCTGCGCTCGCCGTCTCGTTGCACGGGCGTGACGGGATTCGAACCCGCGATCAGAAGGTTAGGAACCTCCTGCCCTATCCGCTAGGCCACACGCCCCTAGAAAGAAGCTCAGCTCGATTCCGTTTCGGTCTCCCCCTCGGAGGCCAGTGAGTCGGTGTCGACGAAGTCCTCGTCGTCCTCGTCGTCCAGGTCGTCGTAACTCCCCGATTCACGCATCTCCTCGAGTTCGGTTTCGACTTTCTCTCGTCCCTTCTGAAATTCACCCATTGCCTCGCCGGTCGACCGTGCCAGCTTCGGGATCTTGTTGGCCCCGAAAAGCAGGATGGCGATGAAGAGGATGATCAGGAGTTCCGGACCCCCGGGGACACCGGGGATGAACAGCGGTGCGATTTCGGCTACCATCTCTATGCGTGGCTTACCCGCTGCCAATTATAACCTTTTTGCTCGTTGGGCCCCGCTGGGCCGCCACGACGGGAAAATTCCCGCGAGCGAAACTGTCTTCCCCCCGAGTGTACAAAGACGGGTGATGGTAGAACCCGGTGACACCGCACCCGACTTTACCGCACCGCTCGCAAACGGCGACGTCGACTCCCTCACCCTCTCTGAGGCCCTCGAGGAGGACGCCCCCGTCGTCCTCGCTTTCTTCCCCGGCGCGTTCACCAGCGTCTGTACGACCGAGATGTGTGCCTTCCAGGACCGCCTCTCGACTTTCGACGACCTGGACGCCGCGGTCTACGGCGTCAGCGTCGACTCCCCGTTCTCGCTCAACGAGTTCCGCGAACAGAACGACCTCGAGTTCGCCCTCGTGAGTGACTTCGAGAAGGAGATCATCGACGACTACGACCTCAGCATGGACTTCGCGGATCTCGGCGTCTACGGCGTCGC
>LKNC01000115.1 GCA_001564255.1 Natrialbaceae archaeon Tc-Br11_E2g1 | reverse complement strand
CTGGGATTTGAACCCAGGTCATCGGCTCGAAAGGCCGAAATGATTGGCCGGGCTACACCAACGGAGCGTTCACTTCGTTCGCTCTCCGAGCATCGACGGGCGCCGTTGGCCTCGACACCGGAGTTCGTCTGTTCTCCGCGACCCGTCAGGGTCTTGGATCACAGTCTTTCGTTGCCGGGGGCTAATAAAAAGCGTTCCGTTCCGAGACGAGGATGTCACAGGTCCCCACTCGAGTGTGTCGTCAACGCTTTGACCCCGGGAGACGACCGCACGCACACATGAAGTCAGTTCGATTCCGTGATCCGGCAGGAGCAACCCGGAGTGGCGTCTTCGAGGACGGTTCGGTCCGGTTTGGGGCGGAGACGTACGCCCTCGAGGACGTGGACGTGCTCCCGCCGTGTGAACCGTCGAAGGTCGTCTGCATCGGGCGAAACTACGCCGACCACGCGGACGAGATGGGATCGGAGGTCCCGGACCGGCCACTGCTCTTTCTCAAGCCGCCGAACGCGCTTGCGGGCCACGGCGATACGGTGACGGTGCCGGCGGGAAAAGAGCGGATCGATTACGAGGCGGAACTCGGCGTGGTGATCGGGGAACAGTGTCGTCACGTCCCCGAGGGCGAGGCGATGGACGTCGTCGCGGGCTTTACGTGTGTCAACGACATCTCGAACCGCGACGACCAGCGCCAGGAGCAAAACTGGGTCCGGGGGAAGGCCTTCGACGGCGCGGCCCCGATCGGTCCCGTTCTCGCGACCCCCGAAGACGTCCCCGAGGATGCGGCCGTCCGCTCGTACGTAAACGGCGAGTTGAAACAGGACGGCTCCCGATCACAGCTCGTCTTCTCGGTTCCCGAACTCGTCGCCGAAATTACGACCTACATGACCTTAGAGCCCGGCGACGTCATCGCCACGGGCACTCCGGAGGGCGTCGGGCCACTCGCCGACGGCGACACGGTCCGAATCGAGGTCGAGGGCGTGGGCGAACTCGAGCACACCGTCCGGGTCCCGTAACGTCAACGCTTTTCGCGTGGGTCGTCCAATCAGGGGTATGATCGAACACGGCGCGATCGCCCTCGAGTGGCTCGGCTACGCGACGGTCCGGATCGAGGGGCGAACGGGAGCGGTCGTCTACGTCGACCCCGGAAGGTACGGCGTTCTCGAGGGGTACGACGCCCGGGACGGGGACCTCGTCTTGGTCACCCACGATCATCACTACGACCCCGACGGAATCGAGCGCGTCGCACGCGAGGACGCGCTGGTGGTCCTCCACGAGGACGTCGAAGGCGAGAGAGACGACGTCGATGTCACACCCGAGGAGCTCCCGTACATCGTCGAACGCGTCCGCGAGGACGAGAGTTTCGTCGCCGGACCGTTGGACCTGTTCACGACACCCGCCTACAACGACCCCGACGGATCACACACGCGCCCGGACGACGAACCGTACCACCCGCCGGGGACAGGGTGTGGCTACGGGGTGACCATAGACGGCGTCACGGTCTTCTGTCCCGGCGATACGGACCCCCTCCCCTATCACGAGGGGATGGACGTCGACGTTTTCTTGCCGCCGATCGGCGGTCACTACACGATGGACCGACTCGAGGCCGCGGATCTCGTGGGAACGATGGGCCCACGACTCGTGGTTCCGATCCACTACGACACGTTCCCGGAAATCGAAGCCGACGCCGGGGCGTTCGTCGTCGACGTCGCGAACAGGGGCGTCCCGGTCGCACTCGAGACGCCACGGCCTGGCGTCGGTCGATAAACCCGGGTTTACCACTTCGCTGACGAGGCCGGACCGTGACGGATCGGGTGCAAGCAAGGGTACCGACAAGGAACGTGACCTACCACAACGATTATAGCCACGTCAACCACGATCTAGCCCATGGTTTACGAGACGGGCAACCGGACGATAGACGACGCACTCGAGCGGGTGCTCGCCGGTGAGACGCTCGACCGCACGGACGGACTGGCGCTGATCGCCCAGCCCGTCGAACCCCTCGTCGAGGCGGGCGCGGTCGTGCGCGACCACTTCGGCGACGGCACGGTCGACGTCTGCTCGATCGTCAACGCGAAGGCGGGCGACTGCGCGGAGGACTGTGGCTTTTGTGCACAGTCGGTCCACTTCGACACTGGTATCGAGACTTACGACTTCATCGGCCCCGAGGCGGTCCTCGAGGCGGCAACGCGTGCGGAGGCCGACGGTGCCCAGCGGTTCGGTATCGTCGTCGCCGAGCGCGGCGTCTCGAAGGAGCATCGTCCCGAGGAGTGGGACGAGGTCATCGAGGCGATTCGCCTCGTCCGCGAGGAGTGTGACCTCGAAATCGACGCCTCCCTCGGGATTTTGACCGAGGAAGAAGCCGAGATTTTAGTCGAGGGGGGGATCAACCACTACAATCACAACATCGAGACCTCCCCGAACTACTTCCCGGCGGTCGTCGGCACCCACGACTTCGAAGATCGGGTGCGGACCTTAGAGGTCGCCAAGGAAGCCGGCATGGACCTCTGTGCGGGCGTCATCCTCGGCATGGGCGAGTCGCCGACCGATCGGGTCGACGCCGCCATCGCCTTACAGGAGATCGGCGTCTCCTCGCTCCCGGTGAACGTGCTCAACCCGATCGCGGGGACCGAACTCGGCGTCGAACGGCCGGAGATCACGACCGGGGAGATCGTCAAGACGGTCGCGGTCTACCGGCTGGTTCACCCCGAGGCGCGAGTGCGACTCACCGGCGGACGGGAGGCGAATCTCGCACCCGACGAGCAGCACCTTCCCCTCGAGGCCGGTGCGGATGGCCTGCTCACGGGGAATTACCTCTCGACCGAGGGACAGACCCCCGGCGAGGACATCGAGATCGTCGAGCGGGCGGGCCTGGAGCCAAACCGGGAGGTCAACGACTTCGACTCCGAGGCAGTGAAAGCCCGGGGTCGCGAGGAGCCGGTCGAACCCGCCGTCGGCAGCGTCGAGAGCACGGCGAGTGTGGAATCGGGTGACGACTGACAGACCACCTAGCAGACGAACGATGGACGAGGGAAACTCCGCAGTACTCGACACGGATGAAATCGGACGACGAACGCTCGAGGTCAGCAAACACAAGGAGCATCTGATCCCCGGCGCGGCCGCACTCGCCGCCCAGTCGTTCGTCGCTGACGTCGCGAGCAGGGGTGTGCCGGAGCTCGACCGTCACCGCGAAGCCTTCGAGAGCACTTCGTTCTCTCGAGCGACCTCGAGGCACTCAGCCCGGTTTTCAAACGAGGCGATCCGATCAGAACGTCGTGCCCACGTACCCGATCGTTGGCGGATCCATCCGTCGAGTCCGTAATGATATCCGGAATTGGCGACGAGCAGAAAGCCAATCGCGACGGCAAACGTGGGTGACGTCCGGATCGTTCCCATATTGAACACCGATATGAAATAGAGGAGGCCAACGATCGCTGCCGGACGAGCCCAGAATCCGACTACGAGGGCTATTCCGAACGCTAACTGGAGTACCAGCGCCAGGTTACTCCAAAACCAGGCGTACGGGATCACGCCTGCCTCGAGAATGCCAGCGTACCAGACATACGTCCCATCGGAAACGGCACGTGTGGCTCGGTCGGCGAGCGGTGTGCCCGCTCCGAGCCCTATCCAATCGCTATTGAGTTTCCACCAGCCACCGAACGCTATCTCGTAGAGCACCAGAAATCCGACGAGGATCCTCGTTGCACCGATCCATGAACCTGCGTCGCTTTCAAAACTCGATTCACTGGCCCGTTCTGCTGTTTCGTTCGTTGCCGTCATTAACAACATCCTCGATGATTTAGTATATATTATTAACTTTCTAACTTGTCTTAATATATAAAATAATCGACAACACATCACTCATCGAATAGACGACCGAAACTCCGCAGTGTTCGGCCCCTTCGGTATCGAGGTTCCGTCGCGCACGTCGCGATCGGGACAAATCGTGAAAGTCAAATCGGTGGCCTGTCTCTCTCGAGCCTGATGGAAGATCGTGGGTTCGACCTCGAGGACCGCCTCGCCACGCTCTGTGACGCGGGTCTGAAACGAACGCTCGCCCCCACAGACCGCGTCGCAGAGCGGGGGTATTTCGCCGCACCCGCCGGGGGTGACCTGCCGGTTCTCGAGACCGAGGAGCAACTCGTTTTCGCCTCGAACAACTACCTCGGACTGACCACAGATCAGCGTGTTCAGGACGCCGCCCGGCAGGCGACGGCGGTCGTCGGGACGGGCGCAGGGGCGAGCCGGCTCGTCACCGGGGACACGCTGGTCCACCACGATCTCGAGCGCCAGCTCGCCGAGACGAAAGGCACCGAGCGCGCGCTCGCATTTTCCTCCGGATACGCCGCGAACGTCGGGACGATCGCCGCCCTGGGGCCGGACGTGATCTTCTCCGACGAACACACCCACGCCAGTATCGTCGACGGCTGTCGTCTCGCCGACGCGGACGTCGAGTTCTACGACCACTGTGACGCCGCCGCCCTCCACCTCGCGATGGAACGACGAGCGGGGGAAGCGACCGGAGACCAGTCGTGGCTCGTCGTCACGGACAGCGTCTTCGGCGCGGACGGCACCGTCGCCCCCCTCGAGGGGATCTGTGACGTCGCCGAGGACTTCGGCGCGTGGGTGATGGTCGACGAAGCCCACGCCACGGGGCTGTACGTAAACGGCGGCGGCGTCGTCCAGGCTGAGGGCCTCGAAGAACGGGTTCACGTCCAGATGGGGACGCTCTCGAAAGCCCTGGCGAGCCAGGGCGGCTACGTCGCGGGCAGTGAGACGTTGATCGAGACGCTGATCAACGATGCTCGCTCGTTCGTCTTCTCGACCGGTCTCGCCCCCGCTGTGGCCGCCACAGCGAGTGAATCTCTCCACGTCGCCCGCCACAGCGACGTCCGCGAACGGCTTTGGGACAACGTCGCCCACCTCCGTGAGGGCCTCGAGTCGATGGGCTATGAGGTGCTTGGCGACTCACAGATCCTCCCCGTGCTCGTCGGCGACCGCCGGGACGCACTCGACCTGGCCGATGGGATCGGTGAGCGCGGCGTCGTCGCCACGTCGATCAACCCGCCGACGGTTCCCGAAGGGACGAGCCGAATACGGGTCGCACCGATGGCGACCCACCACGAAGGCGAGATTGTCGCCTGCCTCGAGGCCTTCGAGGCCGCCGGCGAGGAAGTGGGATTGCTGTGAGCGCGACCTCGGGGGCTACGGCGAAACCCTGAGGCGGGGCGTTGCCGGTCCGTCGTCCCGGTCGACCAGGAGGCTTGCGAGTTCCGATTTGCGATGTTCGACCTCGAGGTGGACCCGGAGGGTCGTCTCCCCGTCACAGGTGCGCTCACAGAGCGGGCAGCTGTAAGGTCGTGTCATGGTAGTCATCATCAGCCTAGTCACTCCCAGTCAAGGTAAACCTGTCTAGACCTCACAGTCAACCGACAGTACCGCCGAGTCGTACCCCGAGTCACGTGCCTCCGAAAGGCCTCTCGTGAGTGTGACCGACACAGGAGGGGCGTCCGTGCGGGGCTTACAGCACGGGCCAGGCCTTTCGAGCCTGGTTCCAGGACGTGACGTCGGCGATCCAGCGGGCGGCGATGAGTTTCTTCAGGTTCTTCGCGGGGAACCCACCGAAGGTGTCGATCGGCAACATCTGGACGTCGTGGGCGACGGCCTTCTTACCGACGGAGACGACGGTCCCCTTGTCGTCGTGTTCCCAGGTCATAAGCGGACGACCCTCGATCGCTCGCGCGATGTTCTCCCCGGCGACGTCCGCGGCCTGCCAGGCAGCCTGTGCCGTCGGCGGGGCGGGCTGGTCTCCCTGATCGATGATCGCCGAGTCACCGATCGCGAAGACGCGCTCGTCGCTGGTCTGGAACGTCGCCTCCGTCTCGACGCGGTTGTGCTGGTTCTCCAGGTCGACGCCGTCTAACGCCTCCCGGCCGGTGATGCCACCAGTCCAGACGAAGGCGTCGAACTCGAGGGGGTCGCCCTCGTCGAAGTGGATGACGCCGTCTTCGGCCTCGGTGATCGGGTCGTCGGTGTGGATGCGAACGCCTGCGTCCTCCAGGAGATCCCGAAGTGCCTGCTGGATCTCCGGGTCGTTGCCGGGGAAGATCTCATCGAGTGCCTCGACGAGGTGGATCTCGATCGGGGCGCGCCGTTCGTCACGGAACTCGGCGATCTCACCGGCGGTCTGGATGCCCGAGAGGCCGGCCCCGCCGATGACGATCTGTGCCGGTTCGCCGCGGGTGGCCTCCTGGCTCGCCTCCATCACTGCGTCGTGGATCTCCAGGGCGTCATCTAGGCTCTTCAGGGTACGGGAGTGTTCCTCGAGGCCGGGGATGCCGTAGTAGGCCGTCCGGCTGCCGAGTGCGACGAGGACGTAGTCGTAGTCGACGTCGGTGCCGTCTTCGAGTTCCACGACCCGTTCGTCGACGTCGAGACCGGTGATTTCGCCCTGAATGAACTGCGTCGTCGGCGCTATGATGTCCTGAACCGGGATGGCGATCTCGGACTGGACCGACGGATCCCGGATCACGCGGTGGACCTCGTGGAGCACGAGGTGATAATCGACGTCGGATATCCAGGTCAGTCGCACGTTACCGCCGAGCTCCGACTGGAGCTTCGTTATCGCGCCGGCACCGGCGTACCCGGAGCCGAGAACGACGACGTTCTCTGTCATGGCTCTCACTCAGAGGGGAGACGATACAAAGGTGTTGATACTTCCGGGGCATGGTACCCACTACCAGTGTGTTCGTCCGCCGAACGCACGGCACAAGACTTAGGCGTAGATGGACCCAAACCCCGGAACGATGATGTTGAGCGACGTGATGGAAGATTACCTCAAGGTGATCTACCAGCTACAGGGGGAGCACGACGAGCGCATCCGCACCTCCGAGATCGCCGAGGAACTCGAGGTCACGTCGCCGACGGTCACCAGCATGCTCGAGAAACTCGAGGAGCGGGGACTCGTCGACCGCGAGAAGTATCGTGGGGTAACGCTCACCGACGAGGGCGTCACGGTCGCACTCGAGGTGGTCCGCCACCACCGCTTGCTCGAGGCCTACCTCACCGAACACCTCGATTACGACTGGTCCGAGGTCCACGAGGAAGCCGACAGGCTCGAACACCACATAAGCGAGGACTTCGAACAACGTGTCGCAGCCGCCCTCGAAGATCCGGAGGTCGACCCCCACGGCTCACCGATCCCGGGTGCGGACCTCGAACCACCGGAGTCCCCGGATGGCGACTCGATCGGGGAGTTCGAGGAAGGCGACCACGTCGTCGTCGAGGAGGTCGCCGACCACGACCCGGAGGTGCTCTCGTATCTCGCAGACCACGGCGTCGCCCCCGGCACCGAACTCGAGATCCTCGAGGTCGCCCCCTTCGGGATGATCACGGCTCGGGCGGCCGATACGACCGACTCCGTTTCCTTACCCGAAGACGTCGCCCGTCACGTCCGCGTCGCCCCCCAACCGCCCCTCGAACAGTGACGTCCCGTCACCTTCCCCCGGTCACGCTGGGGGGTTCAGTCGGGATCGAAAGCGGCCGGTGACGACGCTCGACGATCACGAAAGATCGAGTACGACACACCCATAACCCACCGGGTTTAAGGAAATCTACCCCGAATGACCATCCATGTCATCAATCGAACTAACTCCGAGCCAGAAGAAAATCCTCCGGGCACTGACGAATCTCCACAACGAATCCGAGAGCGCGATCAAAGGCGAAGACATCGCCGAGCAGGTCGATCGAAACCCCGGAACGATCCGCAACCAGATGCAGAGCCTGAAAGCCCTCCAGCTCGTCGAGGGTGTACCAGGGCCGAAAGGCGGCTATAAACCGACAGCGACGGCCTACGAGGCCCTGGAGATCCAGCAGATGGACGACCCGGCCTCGGTCCCCATCGGACACGAAGGGGAGGACTTAGACGACGTCATCGTCGAGGAGATCGACCTCTCGAGTGTCCACCACCCCGAACTCTGCCGGGCGGAGATTCACGTCCAGGGGTCGGTAACTGACATTACCGAAGGGGACGGCGTCGTCGTCGGCCCGACGCCGCTGTCGAAGCTACTCATCGAGGGGACCCTCGACGGCAAAGACGACACGAACAACATCCTCATCCTGCAGATCGACGAGATGGTGGCCCCCGCCGAAGAACCGGAACACTAGAGTCGACTTCGACTCCGCTTTCACCTCGAGCAGCGACGGTGCTCTCGGCTATGCCCTCTCTTCTGTGCTCACCGGAACGACATCGACGCTCGCGACCGCATCGCCGTCCTCGACGTCCATTACCGTCACACCCATGGTGTTCCG
>LKNC01000114.1 GCA_001564255.1 Natrialbaceae archaeon Tc-Br11_E2g1 | reverse complement strand
GGGAGGAAGGCCCCATTGACAGGGCTGTATGCGCTGAAAAGCACACCGTTGGTCACAACTCGGTGGCGACCTTCGACGTTCCACGCGAAAGCGTACTTGAGAACCGAGGAAACGCGCAACCTGAATATCCCCTTCGGGGAATCCTCGCCTTTTAGGGCGGGGAGGATGTCAATCGCTCTGGATCCGCGGCGCGAGCATGTAGGTAACCTGTCCCTGCCCCTCCGCAAACGAGAAGTGGAGCTTGATCGGGAACTCCTCGCCGAGTTCGGCGGTGACCTCGGTGTCTCTCGGGATCGCCTTGTTCATGTCCTTCAGGTAATCGAGACTGAAAAGCGAGTGGGCGGGACCGACCTGGAGGTCGATCAGGTCCTCGACCGTGAGTTCCAGGTGGACGTCGTCGGTGTCACCCTCCGCGTCGACGTAAAAGTACTCGCCGGGTTCGTCGACGCCTAGGGCGATGTGGTCGCTCACCATATCAGCCGCCTTCACCGAGCGGTTGACGTCTTTGCCCTCGAGGACGACTTCGGCGGGCAAATCGAGGTCCGGGATGTCCGGTTCCTGGCGGATCGAATCCGGGTCGATGAGCGCGAGCGTATACTCCAGCCCGTCGATCCGAATCTGGAGCTTTCGCGTCTCCTCGTCGAGTTCGAGTTGGATAAGCTGGCCGGATTCGGCCATACCCGCGATGTCCTCGAGTCTGGAGAGGTCGACGCCGACGAGGCCGCCGTCGGCCTCGTAGGATTCGAACGCAGCCGCGTCGAGCGAGAGGTCGACCATCCCGACGTTCGCGGGGTCGACAGCACGAATCGCGAGGCCCTCTTCCTCGAGGTGGATCTTGCACTCGTCGACCAGCACGCTGACCGAATCGAGCGCGCTGGAGAGCGTTTCCGCGCTCACGATGGCCTTGAACATATGGCGCAGAATACGAACGGTCGGCATAAAAAGCCACCCTTTACGCGCGACCGTGGGCCTGCCCGCGTGCGTATCCTCGGCACGAACGACGCGCCTATCCGGTTCGAACTACTACCCGGGACAACGAATGAGCCGAAAGGACCACTACTACAACAAGGCCAAACAGGAAGGGTATCGCACCCGGGCGGCCTACAAACTCAAACAGCTCGACGACCTCGAGGACGTCATCTCCCCCGGGGACACCGTCGTCGACCTCGGAGCGGCTCCCGGCGGCTGGCTCCAGGTCGCCGCCGAGGCGGTCGGCCCGGAGGGGACAGTGATCGGCGTCGACCTCCAGCGGATCACATCACTCGATGAACACGACGATCGCGTCGAGACGATCCGGGGGGACATGACCGAAGACCGCACCAGAGAGCGGGTCGTCGAGGCCGCCGGCGGCGAGGTCGACTGTGTGCTCTCGGACATGGCCCCGAACATGTCCGGGGAGTACTCGCTTGATCAGGCCCGGTCGTTGCACCTCGCCCGGCAGGCTTTCGAGACCGCCCTCGAACTGCTCGGCAGTGGCGGTGACTTCGTCGTGAAGGTCTTCGAGGGGCCGGACACAGCGGCGCTCAAAACGGACGTCGAAGCGGAGTTCCAGTACGTCCGGGCGACGAGCCCGGAAGCCTCCCGGAAGGAATCCTCCGAGATCTACTTCATCGGCAAACACCGGCTCACCGCCCCCGTCCGACCCGGCGACGAACTCGAGGTCGAGATCGTCGACGTCGGTACGGAAGGTGACGGGATCGCGAGCGTCGAGGGCTTTCGGCTGTTCGTCCCCGCCACCGAGGTCGGTGACGTCGTGACGGTCACGGTCGACGACGTCAAGCCGAACTTCGGCTTCGCCGAACGGATCGACTAGTCCTCTCCCTCGAGGCGGCCGTGTCGCTCGTCGATCTCGTCTAAGATGTCGAGTGTTTTCCGCACCGATGCTCGGATCGCGTCGCTGCGGTTTACGAACTTCCCGTCGTCACCGACGTGTTCATCCAGATCCTCGAGCAGTTCCTGTGGGATTTCGACGCTGATCTTCGGCATACCGTGGGTTTGGTAGGCCGGTCGCTTATACTGTCGGCTCCCTGGCTCCCGACGGGGTGAAAAGCGAGCGAAGCGGGCTACGTTGTTTTCGCCTCGACCAGCGCCTCGTACATCTCCCCCGCGAGCGTCTCGGCTCGAGACCGCTCGCGTGCCTCGGCGGAGACGCGCACGAGCGGTTCGGTGCCGGAGGGGCGGGCGAGCACCCAGGCGTCGCCGTAGTCTATGCGATAGCCGTCCCGCGTGTTGAGGTCGGCGTCGGCGTCGTGGGCGTGGTTGGCGGCGGCGTCGAGCATCGCGTCGCGTTCGGCCGTCGACCCGTAGCCGACGTTCCGGCGGACGTTCGCGTAGGCGTCGTAGGGGGCGACGAGTTCGCTTGCGGGCCGGTCCGCGACGAGCTCGAGAAAACGCGCAGCGGTGTAGGCCCCGTCGCGGGTCAGCCGATAGTCGGGAAAGAAGATCCCGCCGTTGCCCTCGCCGGCGACGGGGACCGTCCGGCCGGCCTCCTGTAGCTCGCGGATGCGGGTGATGATGTTCGTCGAACCGATCGGGGTGAGCTCGAGGTCGGCCCCGGCTTCCTCGACGACGTCGACGAGACGCTGGGAGACGTTCACGGCGGAGACGGTCGACGCCCCGGCCTCGAGTTCCGCGGCGGCCAGCGCGGCGAGGGCGGCGTCGCCGTCGACGTGCCCGCCGCGTTCGTCGACGAAGATCGCCCGGTCTGCGTCCCCGTCGTGAGCGATGCCGACGTCGGCGTCGGTCGCACGGACGAGTCGCCGGAGGTCGGCGAGGGTATCGGGGACGGGTTCGGGATCGCGGCCGGGGAACGCACCGTCCGCCTGGGCGTTTACGGTGACGACCCGACAGCCGAGTTTCCGGAGGAACTCCGGGCTGGTGAGCGAGCCCGCCCCGTGGCCCGGATCGAGTGCGACGGTCAGGTCGGCGTCGGCGATCCGTTCGCGATCCGTGGCCTCGAGCAAGCCCTCGAGGTACCGCCGACGGACGCTCTCGACCTCGCGAACCCGGCCGGTTTGGTTCCAGGGAGCGACCGTGAACGACTCAGCGAGTAAGATCCCCTCGATGTCCTCGAGCGTGGAGACGGCGAGTTCGACGCCGTCGGCCCCGACGAGTTTGATGCCGTTGTACTGCGGTGGGTTGTGCGAGGCGGTGACGACGACGGCAGGAACGCCCTCCCGTTCGGCGTAGACCTGTACCCCTGGCGTCGGTACCACGCCGAGACGGTCGACGTCGGTGCCGGTACTCGCTAGCCCACTCGCAGCCGCGTCGGCGAGCATCCGCCCGGTCCGTCGCGTGTCCCGGGCGATCGCAACCCGGTCGGCCCCCCACGCCGTCCCCGCGGCTTTCGCCACGCGCAGGACGAACTCGGGGGTTAGTTCCTCGTTGGCGACGCCCCGCGTCCCGCTCGATCCGAACACTTCCATTGGGAACTAGTGGTATCGGCGCCCTCAAAGTGATTCCGGACCGATCTCGGCTATCGCGCCGACTCGGACTGTGGGTCGAACTTTTACCATCCGGCCACATAGTCGCCTTCACGTGACGGAAGTACTGCTACTCGTCGGAATCGTGGTTGCGATCTTCGTGGGGTACAATATCGGGGGTGCGACCACCGGCCCGGCCTTCGGTCCCGCCGTCGGTGCGAACATCCTCTCGAAGAGCGTCGCCGCCGCGTTGATGTCCGTCTTTTTTATCATCGGCGCGTGGACGATCGGTCGGGAAGTCGTCGACACCCTTGGAACCGAACTCGTCACCGATACCGCGATCTTCACCCTCGAGGCCAACGTCGCCGTCCTGTTTTTCATCGGCGGCGCGTTGTTCATCGGAAACCGTGCGGGCGTGCCCGCCTCGACGTCGATGACCGCCGTCGGCGCGATCGCCGCCCTCGGGCTGGCGACGGGCGAACTCAACTGGGCGATCCTTGGCGAGATCGCCGTCTGGTGGATCGTCGCCCCGATCATCGGCTTCTGGATCGGCGGCGTCGTCGGCCGGTACTTCTACACCCGGATCAACGAGTGGGTGGCGATCGAGGGGAACGCCGCCGAGGACGTCTTAGTCGGAATCGACACGTCGGGTCGTGCGCCGCGAGTGCACCTCGAGACCGGCGTCTCGAGACGCGAGTGGGTCGGCTCGAGCGTCGTCATCGTGATCGGCTGTCTGATGGCCTTCAGTTCGGGCACGTCGAACATCGCCAACGCCGTGGCCCCGCTCGTGGGCAGTGGCGCACTCGCGGAGGACCCGGCGATCATCATCGGGTCGATCGCAGTCGCGGTGGGGGCCTTTACCATCGCTCGTCGGACCCTCGATACGCTGGGGAACGACATCACCAACCTGCCCCTGACTGCCGCGGTCGTCGTGGCGGTCGTCAGTTCGGTGATCGTGATCGCACTCTCGGCGATCGGTATCCCGGCGAGTTTCGTCGTCATCGCGACGATGGCTATCGTCGGGCTGGGGTGGGGACGAGCGACCCGGACGACTCGGCTCGCGGACGCCGCCAAGGGTGAAGAGACCGCGGTTTCGGTCGGTGCGCTTACCGCCGAAGAAGAGGGTGAATCCGCCCCGGAGATCGGCGAGGAGGAGGTCTCCGACATCCCGAAAGCCTCGGACCTGTTCGACCCCTCGACGACTGCCCGTGTGGTCCTCATGCAAAACGTCGTCCCGGTGATCTCGACGGTCGGGGCCTTCCTCACCTTCCGGTACGTTCCGGTCTTCGGCTTCTGATACTGCCGGACGTACGTCGTGAACGATGGAGCCCGGACGGGGTGGCGAGACTCTTCACACAGTTCCATCCGATAGTATGAACCCAGGGTCGACTCCCGGGGCTCACCCGACCGACCACGTGTGCACGATCTGTGAGTTGGCCCGTCTCGACAGTCCCTTGCTCACCCCGCCGTCACGATAGTTGAACCATCGTCATTAATCATTGATGCTATCCGGAACAGCAAGCTATACCAGTACGGGACCCGAACCGAGGAACGATGCCCACGGTAGAATACCTCAACTACGAAGTGCTGGACGACCACGGATTGGACATGGACGACGACGACCTCTTCGAGCAGGCCGCCGAGGCCGGACTCGACGGCGAGGACTACGGCTCGCTCGAGGTCGCCGAAGGCGAGTACGTCCTCGAGGCCGCCGAGGCCCAGGGCTACGACTGGCCGTTCTCGTGCCGTGCCGGTGCCTGTGCGAACTGTGCCGCCATCGTCAAGGAAGGTGACATCGAGATGGACATGCAACAGATCCTCTCCGATGAGGAAGTCGACGAGAAACAGGTCCGCCTGACCTGCATCGGCACGCCGACCGCCGACGAGGTCAAGATCGTCTACAACGCGAAACACCTCGACTACCTCCAGAACCGCGTCATTTAAACTGGCAGTCCCCGACGGGGCCGACCAGGTTTTTTTCAACGCCGCTCGCGCCCGTCTCCGAGAGGCCACTCTACGCGTTCGTTCGTCTCTCGAGTCGCTCCCGGAGGTCGTCGGTCGTCGCCTGCAACCCGTCGCTAATCTGCACCTCGTAGGCCTCGGGATCCTCGATCTCGCGATGGGCTTCCGGGAGCTTTCGGCGTTTTTCGCCCGCCCGTTCGCGGATCTCCTCGAGGTCGGGCAACTCGTCGACGCGTTCGCCGTCTTCGATCACCGTCTCGAGGAGCTCTTCTCCCGGCAGGTCCTCCCCGCGGAGGCCGACTACGTCGCCGGTATAGGTCCCCTCGTCCTCGAGACGGCGGACGCTCTTTGCACCCGGATAGGTGACTTTTCCCTTCGAGAGTTTCATCGTCGGGCGGGTCTCACCGTCACGTTCGACCGCGACGAGTTTGTAGACGCCCTCGACTTTCGGCGCGTCGGTGCTCGTCACCAGCGCGGTCCCGGGGCCGAAGCCGACGCCGACGCCGCCGCGGTCGAAGAAGTCCGTAATGGCGTACTCGTCGACCCCAGAGGAGATGTACTGGTCGAGTTCGGGAACCACAGCGGCGACTTCCTTCGAGAGGGCGGGCAGGTCCCCCGAGTCCAGCCGAACGCCACGGACGTCGACGTCCATCTCCGCGGCGACCTCCGCCGCGAGTTTCGCCCCCTCGACGGTGTCGTAGGTGTCGATCAACAGAATCGCGTCCTCGCCGTGTTCGGCGACGAACGTCTCGAAGGCCTCCCGTTCCGCGGCGAAACTCTGGACCCACGAGTGGGCCATCGTCCCGGAGGTCGGAATGCCGAAGGCTTCCCCGGCGGCGACGTTCGAGGTGCCATCGAAGCCGCCGACGTAGGCCGCCCGCGCGGCCTTGATCCCCGCGTCGGTCCCGTGAGATCGTCGCGATCCGAAGTCTACGAGTCGCTGGTCGTCCCCGTGGCGATCGATCACGTCGCGCATCCGGGCCGCCTTCGTCGCGATCAGCGTTTCGTACCCGATCTGGTTTATCATCGCCGTCTCGAGGAGTTGTCCCTGGAGGATCGGTGCCGTCACCTCGAGCATCGGCTCGTTCGCGAATACGGGGGTTCCCTCGGGCAACGCACGAACCTCGCCGGTGAACTCGAGGTCGGCGAGGTGGGAGAGAAACCCCTCGTCGAAGCCCTGCTCGGCCAGATATTCGAGTGCCTGGTCGCCAAAGGAGCGGTTCTCGATGTGGTGGACCGCCTGCTCGAGCCCCGCTGTCAGCATGTACCCACGCCCCGGCGGGAGGTCCCGGAAGAACAGGCTGAACGTCGCCTCGGGGTTGTGCCCCTGGTTGTAGTAGGCCTGCATCATTCGCAACTCATAGAGGTCGGTGAACAGCGACGCGTTCTCCGGGGTGAGATAGCCGAACCTCGCCTGTGTCATGGGAATATGTGTTTTCGCGGTGACCGATGATAAGCCCCGGTGGTGGCTGGGGTGTCGTTCACGTACTCGAAGGTATCGCCGGTCGTACGCGGCGCTCGACTCACGGACAGTGGTGAATGAGGCGCATACTAATCCGGGAGATCGTTGTCGACTGGTGATAGGTTCCCATGGACGAAACGGAGGTCGGCGCGTACTTCGATACTGCCTCGAGTGAGTACACACACGACCAGGAGATCGACGGGATCGACTTCTGGCCGACCGTCGACGGCTTTATCGACCAGCGGTGTTCCGCGGGCGACCGGGTCCTCGAGATCGGCTGTGGCGACGGACTGTTCCTCGAGTACGTCCTCGAACGGACCGACGTCTCGGAGGCATACGGGGTCGACATCTCGACGGCGATGCTTCCCGGTCCCGAGGAGGACGTCCGGGCACGCTACCTGCAGGCGTCGGCGACGGACCTTCCCTTGCCCTTCGAGCCCGAATCGTTCGACTACGTCGTCTTCAGCGACGTCTTACACCACCTGGTCGGCGACAGCCGGAGCCACTCGCGGTGTAAGGTCCAGGCGGTCTTGGTCGAGGCGAGGAACCTCCTGCGAGAGGGGGGACATCTCATCGTCAAGGACATCTACCACCACAGCCCCGTCGGTCCGGACGAACTGACGTCGTACGCGATCTTCTACGGACTGAAACACCTGACCGGGCTCGCCTCGCTCGTCGACGAGCAGGCCACGGACGGACTGTTGGTCTCCTTTTACACCGAAGACGAACTCGTCGAGATGCTCGAGCAGGCCGGAACGACGGTCGTCAGAAAGGAGGTCGAACGCATGCCCGACGCCTCCCTTCCGAGGCGCGTGCTCATCGAGGAATCGGCCTGTATCCGGCTGTACGCGGAGAAAAACCACAGGGGACCGACCGTCGACGGCGGGTAACCGCGCCGGCACCGGGGCATCCTTCGTGGTAATCTCTCGGATAAATGTCTGCATACCGGGTACCACGCTGTCGACCGCACCGGCTCACCCGAGCCTGTTAGCACTCGAGACAGAGCGACCCGGAAAAAGGATCGCATAGTTACTACGGCGACCGTCGGACCGACGTGTATGTCCGGCGCTCCCGAGGTCGTCGCGGTCGGCAGTGCGCTCGTCGACGAACAGTATCTGGTCTCGAACCTGCCGAAAGCCGACGGCGGTGCCTACGTCTACGAGGAGTCGACCGGCTTCGGCGGCGTCGCGGCCAACGTCGCCGTGGCGCTCTCACGCGTTGGCCGGTCGACCGGCGTCATCGTTCGGCTGGGCAACGACGACGCCGCCGAGGCAGTCGAGGCGAACCTCCGATCGGAAGGCGTCGCGGTCGACCGCCTCACGAAAAGCGACGACGAGCGATCGACCTACTGCAAGGTGTTTCGCGACCCCGACGGCGAGCGGGCGATCGTCACCGGTGGCGGGGCCGCAAAACACCTCACACTGGACGACGACGACGAGGCGTCCCTCCGGTCGGCCGG
>LKNC01000113.1 GCA_001564255.1 Natrialbaceae archaeon Tc-Br11_E2g1 | reverse complement strand
TGTGGTCGACGTTCGTCCGCCGGGCGACGATAACACAGAGTCGGTCGCCCAGCTCGGCGGCTTCTTCCAGGTAGTGGACGTGGCCGGGATGAAGGAGATCGAAGGTTCCCTGTGCGATTACGGTCCGTGTCATGCTCTCACCGTTGTCGTGGCATCTGTCATCGTCTACCCCCACCGTCGCGTATTCCCGTCGCGTTCAACCGCCCCTTCCCGAAGCTCCTCGTCGATGTCGGCCTGTGTGAAGTCGAAAAACTCCTCGGTGTCGGGTAGGTCCACGTCGATGACGTTCAGCGTCGTCGGACTCCCCCCGGAGTCGAACGCCTGCCAGTCCTCTCGCCGGTAGGGCGCACCGATGATGATGTGGACCGACCCGCGGGTAAAGGTTTCCAGGTCCGCAGCCGACGGGCGTAACACGCCGTTCGGGTGGGAGTGGACGCTCCCCAAGGAGTTCACGTCGTTCGGAATCTGGCTCGTTCGTACCGTCGCGCTCACGCTGTTCGCCTCGGTCCCCGGGATGACGAGCACGTCTGTGATGACGAGCCCGTCCCGGTCGAGTCCGAGCCTGGAAGCCTCCGTTCCGCGAAGCATTCCCATGTACTCGTTCGGGTGGGTCGCCTCCGCGGACTCGAGGGTGAACTCGAGGGTCTCCTCGGCGATCCCGAGGACCTCACTCGAGCGAAACAGCGAGTCGAACAGCCCCATAGCCTCCACTCCGGGCCTTGCGTTGCTAAACGTTCCGGAACGTCGGTCCCTCGCCGTGGCCGTGTCTACTATGGTCATTCCCCGCAAGTAGAGACGTATGAGGACAGTCCGGCGAAAGTTGCTTGGGGTGGTTGGAACGCTTCTCGTCGTCGCCACGGTGATCGTTGGGTTCTACGGGTTCCTCACTAACCAGGGCCCGTGGACTGGGTCGGGCGTCGACGGGGCGACCGTCGGGACGCTCGCTGTCGCCGTCGGTTTCGTCGTCGTCCTCTCGGCCCGTGCCGTCGGCGTCAGCCACCGCGTCGAGACGAGTTACTGGTGACGGTCAGATCTCCGCCCGGCGCAAGAGCTGGGCGTTTATCGCGACGATCACCGTGCTCGCGGACATCAAGACCGCGCCGACGGCGGGTGAGAGCAAGACGCCGACGGGTGCGAGAACCCCGGCCGCAAGCGGCAGGGCGAACACGTTGTAGCCGGCCGCCCAGACGAGGTTCTCCTGCATCTTCCGGTAGCTCTTCGAGCTCAGACGTACCAGAGAGGCGACGTCGCGCGGATCGTTCTCGACGAGGACGACGTCCGCGGACTCGACGGCCACGTCCGTCCCCGAGCCGATGGCGATCCCGACGTTGGCGCGGGTCAAGGCCGGGGCGTCGTTGACGCCATCGCCGACCATCGCCACGAGTTCCCCCTGGTGTTGTAACTCCTGGATGTTCACGTCTTTGTCCTCGGGCAACACCTCGGCGAAGTAGGTATCGACCCCCAGATCTTCGGAGACGGCGCGGGCGACGTCCTCGTCGTCCCCAGTGAGTATCGCGACCTCGACGCCGAGTTCCTCGAGGGCTGTGACGGCCTCGAAACTCTCCTCGCGAACCACGTCCGCGAGCGCGAGCGCACCGACCGCCCCGCCGTCTCGAACGAGATAGACGACACCCTGGCCACGCTCGCCTGCCCGCTCGGCGAAGGCCTCGAGGTCGCGTCCGAGGTCGACCTCGAGGTGGCGCAACAGATTGGGGCCGCCGACGTAGACGACCTCGTCGTCCCTACCGCTGTCACCGCCGGGGAGAGGGGCTTCGGCCTCGAGGGTCGCGCGGACGCCCCGGCCCTCGAGGGCCTCGAAGCCGCTCACGTCTGGTACCGAAAGGTTCCGCTCTCGAGCCTCCTCACGGATGGCCTGGGCGATCATGTGCTCGGAGTCGCCCTCTGCGGCGGCCGCGAGCGCCAGCACGTCCTCGTCGTCCCATCTCTCGGCCGTGGCGATCTCGACGACCCCTTGCTCGCCTTCGGTGAGTGTCCCGGTCTTATCGAAGACCACGGTATCGAGCTCCCGGGCTTGCTCCATCGCGATGCGATCGCGGACGATCATCCCGTTGCTGGCGGCCATCGTCGTGTTGATCGCCACGACAAGCGGAACGGCAAGACCCAGCGCGTGGGGACAGGCGATGACGAGGACGGTGACGACCCGCTCGACGACCGGAAGTCCGAAGCCGACCGCTGCGGTCCAGGCGGCAGCCGTGATCGCTGCCACGCCGATCGCCGCGTAGAACAACCATCCTGCGGCGCGGTCGGCGAGTACCTGCGTTCTCGAGCGACTCTCCTGGGCCTCTTCGACCAGGCGCATGATTCCCGAGAGGGTGGTCTCCTCGCCTGTGGCGGTCACTCGAACGCGCAGGCTGCCGTCTCGGTTGGTCGTCCCGCCGATCACCTCCTCACCCGGCTCTTTCGACACCGGCTTGGACTCGCCCGTGATCATCGCCTCGGTGACGTTCGAGGTCCCCTCCTCGACGACGCCGTCGGCGGGAACGTTCGTTCCCGGCCGGACGAGCACGAGATCGTCGGCCTCGAGGTCCTCGACTGAGACCTCCTCGGTGTCGCCCTCTTTTGTCACACGCTCTGCGGTCTGTGGTATCAACTCGGCGAGTTCGTCGAGTGCACCCGAGGCACGCCTGATCGAGCGCATCTCGATCCAGTGACCGAGTAAGAAGATGACGATCAGCGTCACGAGTTCCCAGAAAAAGGGTTCGCCGATGCCGAAGACGACTGCGGCGAGGCTGTAGACGAACGCGACGGTGATCGCGAGCGATATGAGGAGCATCATCCCAGGCTCGCGGCTTTTCGCCTCGACCGCGCCCATCCGCAAGAACGGGACGCCCCCGTAGGCGAAGATCACGACGCCGAGGACGGGGCCGACGAACGCGCTTCCGGGGAATCCGATCGCCGTATACCCGAACCACTCCTGGAGCATCGGGCTGTAGTAGAGTACTGGAACGGCGAGTGCGAGACAGGCGAAAAACCGCGTTTTGAACATCTCCTCGTGGCCCGAGTGGTCGACGTGGGCTTCGTGGTCGTGGTCCGCGCGTCCCTCGTGATCGTGCTCAGGAGGATGTTCTTCCGCTTCGTGCTCGAGACGGTCCCGGTCGCGTTCTTCAGCGTGCTTCCTCCCCTCACTCAGATGGCAAACCCGACAACACGGACTGCGCCGGTCGGTCGGCTTCTCTCTTCCGGACCCGGCTGCTCCCGTGGCCTCGGCTCCGCCGTGGCCGGAGTGCGGTGAGTCGGACACAGCCGTTCACCGCTCGCGCTCGAGTCGCTTCCGTCGGTTCTCGAACTCCTCGTCTGTGAGGTCGCCGCGGGCGTAGGCGAGACGGAGTTCCTCGAGGGCGGCGTCTTCTTCGCCCCCGGTACTCGTGACGCCCCTGTACAGTACGTAGACGACGCCGACGGCGATCAACAGGACGACGAGCCACGAGAGGAGCCACGGCCAGAGTCCTCCTGGCATCTCCGCGCCGTTTACGTACCACATGTGGCCGCCACCCGCGATCGGCATCATGAACACCATCGCGAATATGGGCACCAGCAAGACGGCCGCCACGACGATGACGATCGTCTTGAGGAACGTGTCGCCGGTAGCCGCAGTTTGTCGGCTCATACCTACTAGCACGGTGGCCGCACTTACCCCATTTCCCCCTGTGATACCCAATACACTTCTCCAGTTACTTTCGAAAATAAGATCCGATGAGGAGACTCCCGAACGGTGGGTATGCCAGGAGCTACCGCCTCGAGTTAATCGCCAAAAAAAGGCAAATCGTCGGTCGAAACAGCGTTACTCGTCTTCGGTCAGCAGGCGACGGAGCACGAGGTGGAGCACACCGCCGTTCTCGACGTACTCGACGGCCGCAGGCGTGCCGACCTGTGCCGTGACGTCGAACTCGGTCGTCTCGCCGTCGTCGTCCTCGGCGATGACGGTGAGCTCGTCGTTTGGCTCGAGACCGTCCTCGAGACCCTGGATCTCGAAGTGTTCGGTGCCGTCGAGGCCGAGTTCTTCCCAGCCTTCGCCGTCTTCGAACTGCAGGGGCAGGACGCCCATGCCGACGAGGTTGTCACGGTAGATGCGCTCGTAGCTCTTGCCGATGGTCGCCTCGATACCGAGCAGGTCGGTCCCTTTCGCCGCCCAGTCACGACTCGAGCCGGTACCGAGTTCCTCGCCGGCCATGACGACGAGCGGCGTGTCCTCCTCGCGGTAGCGCTCGGAGGCCTCGAAGACCGTGGTCTCCTCGCCGGTCGGGTGGTGGATCGCGTAGCCACCCTCCTTGCCGTCGAGCATCTCGTTTTCGATGCGGACGTTCGCGAAGGTCCCACGCATCATGACCTCGTGGTTCCCACGGCGGGAGCCGTAGGTGTTGAACTCGTGGGGTGGTACCCCACGCTCTTTGAGCCACTGACCGGCGGGCAGGTCCTCACCGAACGGCCCGGCGGGGCTGATGTGGTCCGTGGTCACGGTGTCGCCTAAGGTCATCAGACAGCGGGCGTCCTCGATGTCGGCCACGCCGGGTTCCTCCAGTGGGAACTCCTGGAAAAACGGCGGTTCGCGGATGTAGGTGGACTCGTCGTCCCACTCGTAGACGTCGCCCGTCGGTGCGTCGAGTGCTTCCCAGCGTTCGTCGCCCTCGTAGACGCTCGCGTACTTCTGCTCGAACAGTTCCGGCGAGACGCTGTCGTGGATCGTCTCGTGGATCTCCGCTGTGTCGGGCCAGATGTCCTCGAGGTAGACCTCCTCGCCCTCGTCGTTCGTGCCGACCGGCTCGTTCTCGAGGTCGATGTCCATCTTCCCTGCGAGGCCGTAGGCGACGACCAGCGGCGGGCTGGCGAGGTAGTTCGCGCGGATCTTCGGGTGGATACGCGCCTCGAAGTTGCGGTTACCCGAGAGGACGCTCGTCGTCCAGAGGTCGTGCTCGTCGATCGCTGCCTCGATCGGTTCGGGCAGCGGGCCGGCGTTCCCGATACAGGTCGTACAGCCGTAGCCGACGACGTGGTAGCCGAGTTCCTCGAGATCCTCGAGGAGGCCGGACGCTTCGAGATACTCCGTGACGACCTGGCTGCCGGGTGCGAGGCTCGTCTTGACGTACTCGGGCACCTCCAGTCCCTGCTCTGTGGCGTTTCGCGCGAGCAGACCCGCGGCGATCATCACCGACGGGTTCGAGGTGTTCGTACACGAGGTGATCGCGCTCACGAGCACGTCACCGTGGCCGATCTCGATCTCACGGCCGTCCTCGAGTTCCACGGGGATCTTCTCGTCGAGAGCCGGCGTCTCCCCGGTGACGAGGCCGCCGTCGCTGGTCGCATCGCCGCTTGGCAGGACGCCCTGTTCCTCGAGCAGCGTCGGGAAGTGCTCGTCCAGATCGCCCATCGGGATACGGGCGTGGGGCTTTTTGTGACCGGCGAGGCTCGGTTCGACGTCGCCGAGGTCGAACTCGACGACTTCGGTGAATTCGGGGTCGTGGTCGCCGTAGAGACCCTGTGCCTCGAGGTACTCTTTGACGAGTTCGATGTGGTCCTCGTCGCGGCCGGTGAGCTCGAGGTAGTCGAGGGTCTTGTCGTCGACCGGGAACATGCTGATGGTACAGCCGTGCTCGGGCGACATATTCGAGATGGTCGCGCGGTCGGCGACCGAAAGCTGGGAGACGCCGGGTCCGAAGAACTCGACGAACTTGTCGACGACGCCCACCTGACGGAGTTTCTCCGTAATGTGGAGCACGAGGTCCGTCGCGGTCGCGCCGTCGGGTAACTCGCCCGTGAGTTCGACACCGACGACCTCGGGGAGGTTCATCGTGATCGGCTGTCCGAGGAGTGCGGCTTCGGCCTCGATCCCACCGACACCCCAGCCGACGACACCGATTCCGTTGATCATCGGTGTGTGGCTGTCAGTGCCGACGAGCGTGTCGGGCAGGAGCCACGGGTCGCCGTCCTCTTCGCGAGCGTGGACGACCTGACCGAGGTTCTCTAAGTTGACCTGGTGGACGATACCCGTTCCCGGCGGAACGACGTTGAAGTCCTCGAAGGCCTGTTCGGCCCACTTGATCGCACGATAGCGCTCCCCGTTTCGCTCGTACTCGAGTTCGACGTTCTTCTCGTAGGCGTCCTCGCTACCGAAGTAGTCGACCTGGACGCTGTGGTCGATCACGAGGTCACACGGGACTTCGGGCTCGACTATCGAGGGATCCTTGTCCGCGCGGTCGGCCGCGGAGCGAAGCGCCGCGAGGTCGACGACGGCGGGAACACCGGTCAGGTCCTGTAAGACGACGCGGCTCGGCTGGAACGGGACCTCGACGTCCGGCACGTCGGGTTCCCACGAGGCGGCGTTCTTGATGTCCTGTTCGGTGATGTATTCGCCGTCAGCGTTTCGCACGACGGATTCCAGAAGAATCCGAATGCTGACCGGCAGCCTGTCGAGTTCACAAAGGCCCTGTTCTTCGAGAACGGTGAGATCCGCCATCTTGTAGGCAGACCCATCAATCTCGATTTCACGGATGGCCCCAATCGGATCGTTTTCGGCCATGTAATGGCCTACGAAGAGGGGCTATTTCAATCATCATATAATAGTTCTCAGCTTAAAAAATGGATAATTAAAGATAGTTGTGTGCAGATTACGGCCGACAGGCCGGAGAGTCCCGGAAGTCGGACCGGTGTGGCCGAAACGCACCGTCCAAACGGGACGTAGGCGACAGTCGGCGTCCACAGAATCACCGGGAGAACAACCGACGGATTCGAGCCAGCAATCCCGCATCTTCGACACCGTCGGTCGCCACTTCCGTCCTCCCGTCTCCACTGTCGGGCCGTGCACCACCGTCTCTTTCAGCCCCTCCCGGACTCGTCCGCTCGACGTCATCGAGTGTGAGGTCGAGTTCGTCTACGGCGGGCGTCGGCTCTCTCCCCTCGCCCGCTTCGGCGGCCCGGACGTCCGCCCCGGTCACCTCGCCCGACTCGATGCGTGCCTCGAGGTCCTCGTCTTCCGACTCGAGGTCGGGGCCCTCTCCACGTCCACCGTCGGGTCGGTCGTCTCCCCCGTTCTCGGCGTGCTCGTCGACCGCTCGATCCGGCCCGTCCGGTTCGGTCCCTTTCGTCTCCGAAAGGGATGCGAGAATGTCGTCGACACTTTGCTCCGAGACGACGCGCTCTGGGCCACCACCGGGCGATGGGGCGTCGTCGTCTGCGTCAGTGGGCGATCCGGTTACTCCGTTACCGTCCGATCGCTCGTCGCTCATCGGTCACGGCTGGCCGCTGTGTGATAATAGTCTTTCTTCCCTCTCGTCTATCGACCCGAGACTTCGGGGTCCCCCTCAGCGACTTCGGGCCTCGAAAGGACGACGTTGATCACGGCGCCGGAGAGAATCAGTATTCCAGCGAAATACAGCCACGTGACGAACAGTAACACGGCTCCGACGGCCCCGTAGGCCTCGTACTGGGCCGCGTTCGCGGCGTAGAGCTGAAAACCGATCTGGAGAACCGTCCAGCCGACAGCGGCAAAAGCCGTTCCGGGGATCACCTCCACGACGCTCACCCTCGTCGGTGGCAGAACGTAGTAGATCGGCAAGAACGCGAGAAAGAGACCGAGCACCAACACGATCCAACTCAGTACGCCGGCGAACGGTATCTCGGCTGCGACTATTCCGAGAACGATTCCGATCACGATCATCAACGTGATCGCGCCCGCGACCGCAGCGATGACCACGACCCCCCCTTTGATTTCCTCGAGGAATGAATCCTCACCTGCAGCCCCGTAAACCTCGTCGAAGGCCTTGCTCAGTCCCCGGAAAACCTTCAACCCACCCCAGGTGGCAACTAGGAGTGCAACGATCGACGCCTCCGAACGGCCGGCTTCGGTCGTCAGTGCGTCCGTCACCAGTTCCTCACCAGCTGCCGGGAGGAGATCACCTGTGAATTCGATCAACCGTTCTGCGAGTTCCTCTCCACCGAGCAGTGATCCGACGACGAGCGCGAGTAAAATCAGTGGAATAAGCGAGACGAACGCATAGTAAGCGAACCCGGCCGCCAGAAAGGTGATGTCGCGGTCGCTCGCAGTTCGGTATATCGAGAGTGCCGTCTCTCGTAGCTCCATGCGTCACCTACGATATCACCAATAATGAGTTCGATCACTCGTTTACCCACGCGCGAAAGCGAAAATCGTCAGCCAGGGACAGCCGTTCTTTCGCCTGTGGGTGTAACTCATATGTTCTACTAGTGGAGTATACTCAATTAGCAGGTCTTAAGTAGTACCCGGGCTCTACAAACTAATACGCAGAAGATGAGGACCTCGCCCCTGCGGGCACCCGTCAAGACGAGGTCTGACGTTAGCCTTGGTAGTTCGGTGACGCCCGATCG
>LKNC01000112.1 GCA_001564255.1 Natrialbaceae archaeon Tc-Br11_E2g1 | reverse complement strand
GCCCTCTCACGGCAATGACCAGGGTTCGAATCCCTGACGGAGCACTCCTTTCCTTTCGCCGTCCGGTAGTTTTGGCCAGTGAGCAAGGTGTATATTCAACGATGTCCTTGGGCAATCCGACTCAGACGACGCATCGGACCCTCCGCCCTCTTGCGGTTCTCGAAACAGGGGAACAAGGAAGCGGGTGTCAACCGAGGTGGCAGGCCATTGGTCTTTAGCTAAGCCCAGTAGTAATATTAGATATCTCTCCCACACGGACGTCTTCCTGAGCGTAATATACCGCTGCTTTCATCCAGTTCCTTGTTCGCTATCAATGACTAGTGCTTAACTGAAGGCGGATAACTCATGGAAGAATCCTCACGCTTCAGCGCGGAGAAGGGGCCAACCATGCGTGAGCGTTTTGCGTCTTTCCGACGGCGGTCAGTCGGCGGCGACATAGTCGGTCTGAGGGGGTGCGTCGGCGAACGAGGAAACGAGGACGAAGACGCCGGTGCTGACGACAGCGCCGACGAACCCGTAGTGGACGCCCATCACCAGGTCGGACGTCAGAATCTCCGCAACGAACAACATCATTACCCCGACCCCGAGCAGCATCGAACTCGCCGCAGCTCCAGCCGTGCCCCGTCGCCAGACGAGCCCGAAAAAAAGAGCAGGTGCCGTCGCAGCAAAGCCAGCCACCGCGAACGAGCCAAGCGTGAAGACCCCCGCGGGACGGACGAAGGCGATGGCGAGCGCAAGGGTGAGCAAGACGAACAGCACGACCTGTGAAACACGAACCTCTCGCTGTTCGGTCGCCTCTGGATTGAGGTGACGGCGGTAGAGATCCCGCGAGACCATCGAGGACAGCGAGAGCAACACCGAGTCAGCCGTCGACATCAGTGCTGCCACCCCGGCTGCGAGTGCGACACCGAACACCACTGGCGAGGTCAACTGTTCGATGAGCAGCGGAATCGAGTAGTCGGGGTTGGGCGGGTCGCCGACGATCCCCAACGACCAGACGCCAAGCGCCGCGGCAAAGAAGTACGCCGGCAGCGCCAGCAGTGGGAGCAGGTACGCCGACCGCTTCAGCACGTCGGTGCTCCTCGCACTGAGGTACCGCTGGTATATTTGCGGGTACGCCGGCACTCCCAGCGCGAAGAAGGCGGCGTACGAGAGGACGAACGCCGGCGTCCAAGTCCCCGTCGGACCGGGAAGCCCGAACACTTCGGTTGAACCCATCGCCGTCACGTCTGAGACGATACCGTCACTCCCGACAGTCACCAACACGAACACGAAAGCCCCAGCCAGGGTGGCGAACAGGACAACGCCCTGCATTAGGTCCGACCACACAACCCCGCGCATCCCGGCAATGTGGATGTAGACGAGCATAAAAACCCCGATGAGCACGACAGCCGCCTCGTACGGGACGTCCAGCAGGAGGTCCAACGCAATCGCTCCACCAATGATCTGCGTGGCGACGAAGGCGGTGAGAAAGACCAATGAGATGAGCAGGTAGGTGACACCGACAGTCACGGACTGGTACCGCTCTTCTAGGTACTCGATGGGTGTCAGAACGTCCAGCCTGCGTCCAAGCCGGTTGATACGGGTGCCGAAGACGCCGAAGAAAATCGCGTACAGCGGGGCGGTCAGCGCGACGAACACGAACACCCCCGCGCCGGTCCCTCGAGCCTGGGCACCGATGCCGAAGAAAGTCCATGCTGAGAGAACAGTCGCTAGGAGCGTGAACGTGAGAACAACGGTCCCTAGTCCGCGGCCTGCAACGTAGTAATCGGTCGGACGGTACTCAGTGCGGCGCGCGGCGTACACCCCAACTCCGAGCGTCAGCACGAAATACAGGCCGACGACGACCGCCGTCACTGTCATCGGTTGACCATCTCCTGCTCAGTGTACTCGGTCACCGCGAGGTCCCTGACCAGCACTACGATCCCGACGTAAAGCAGGAGCGAGACGGCCGCGACCGTCCAGTACCACCACGGCAATCCAAGCAGGAATGAGGACGGACTCCCGATCAGGAACACGTGTCCGATAAAGAGAACACACATACCGGCCAGTAGCAACGCGTGACTGGTGTTGAACTGCTTCGAACTCATGTATTGGTGGGTTAATCTATTCAATAAAGGTTCTGAAGTCGAAAATACGTTTTGATGCCGGCAGTTTGAGACTGAATCACTCAGGTACCGATACCGGACAATATATGTTTATCAAGACCGTGAACGGAGTCATGCCATCGGAACAGTACCCGGGCCCTCGTCGTCCGTCGTCGGACCCGCCGACGACCTTCGAGGAGTTGTTGCCACACGCCCGGCAGGTAGCGGCCCGTCAGACCGGTAAAAACAACTTCCTCACAACTGGTTACGGCATGGTAGACGAGGGCGACGACGTGCTCATGGTGGTCCGGTCAGTCCATGACGAGCTCGTCGTTAAAACGATACAAACGGCCCTGCGGGAGCGGGGTCTGACGGTCGACACTATCGAACTCGACGTCGGTCCGGACCGGGACCGAACGACCACACTAGACGTCGACCTAGCGATCACGGAGGACCCCGCGGAGGAGGACGCGTACAACGAGTTCCTGGGACGATCGCCCTGGGGCGAGGAGGTCGCGGCACGGCAGGGGTACGACCTCCTGATAGAGACGACCGCGGGGCCGATTCCGTGGGAGGCACACAAGACCGGCGAGCCCTACTACGTCGAGCGGATACCCTGGCAGTCACCCGAGACGCTCGCATCGCAGGCAACACACTTCCCGGCCGACCTCCTCCGGTTGATCACCCAAAAGACCCGGGAGCTGATATTCGAACACGGCGTCGGGTCGGAGGTCCGTGTGACCGACCCTGAGGGGACCAACCTCCGGTTTACACTCCACGAGGAGTATTTCAAAAACGACCCAGCGGGAACCGACATCGACCCGGCAGTGTGGGAGGAATACTACGATGAGTACGACTGGCCCCGCCGGGAGTTCACCTACCCCGACAACCACGTGGCGGGCAAGCCGTGGCCGCCACTGCTCAAGCAGGAGGACGCCACCGGGGTGATCGCCTCGACGCTGGGTCACCACAGCATACCCTACCCCCGTATCGAGCTGGAGGTCAAGGATGGGCGTGTCACGGAGATACGTGGCGGCGGTGACCGGGGCGACCGGCTCCGGGAGATACACGAGCGAACCCGCGACGTGAAGTACCCGGATTTCCCCGACGAGGGACTGCTCTGGGTCTGGGAGTGTTCGATCGGGACCAACCCGAAAGCGTTCCGCCCGGAGTCGTTCACCCGACTCTCTGATCCGGGGACCCTGACCGAGCGACTCCGGTCAGGGGTCATCCATATCGGGGTCGGGACCCTGTCATTGACCCGTTCGCGGGACTGGGCTCGGGCCCGCGAGAAGATATACGGCCACGTCGACCACCACCTGAACTTCCCCACATACGAGATTGTCACGGGTCAGGAGACAGTCACCGTGGTCGATAGGGGCCGGTTGACCGTCCTAGACGACCCCGAGGTGCGGGCGACCGCTGCGGAGTACGGCGACCCCGATGAGTTGCTCGACGAGGCGTGGATTCCGCCACTCCCCGGAGTCAACACCGAGGGAGTCTACGAGGAGTACGCTCAGGCCCCCACGGCGTATCTGGAGGGTCTCGACCGGAGCAAGTAGAGAGTCAGAACAACACCCGCTCGACACCCTCACAGCAGAGGGCAGCAAATTGGTCGCGTCGGAAAACCAGTCGATCACATCGACAGTCGAACTGTCTTGTCCAGTGGTCGCTGAATCTGCTTGAACTGTGCTCGGTCCGTCTCGAAGAGATGGCCGTGGTGAATCACCAGGGGCGTTGGATTTCACTGTTTGATGGCACGCTTGATGTTGTAGACGACATATATCAGGGCGATTTTAGGAAACTCTCGAAACGTCGCGTCCATCGCTGCGTGACCAGATGGGTCGTGAAACTGCGTCGACAGGCGCAGCATCACTCGCCAAACGCCCATCTTGATTCTATCAAACGCCTTGACTAACGTGGAGTGATCCGGACCGCCGTCGTCTAGCGATCCACCAGAGCCTCATTTTCCAATCCAGCGGTTCGGTGCCGTTGGATTCGGGCGTCTTCAGGCGCGGGAGGACGTCAATAGCAGTACGCGAGAAAGCCCGGATACTCCAGATTCACACTTCGCTTGGAAGTACGCATATTGGAGTAATTGTATATACAAGCAATCACAATAACTCGCTGAGGAGGACGATCGCCTCGAACAATCGGGCATTGCGAGTATTTGAAGGGATGACCATGCCAGAATGTCAAAACTGTGGATCACACGTCACAACCCGGTTTGAGCGGGTATTCGGCGATAACGACGGCGACGTACACGGATGTCGGGAGTGTATGGCGACGACGGAAATAGTAAACGGTGAGGCAACTCGAGGACCATGACCGGCGAACCGTCTCCCGGTTCCACCGGCGTTCATCCAGCAGATGAACAGGTTCGTGACGACGACCCCGAGACAGTTCGTGAGTTTCTCGAGGAGGTGGATGTCGACCCCACGGACCTCGAGAGTGTTGTGGACCTTCAGGAAATCCTCGAGTTGGACCTCTCCGCCAACGGTGAGACGGTTGATCCCGACGACGTCGACCTCGAGGACGTCCTCGAGGCCCCCGTCACTGTCGAAGAGAACCAGACTCCGGCAGGAGTCGTTCGCCAATCGACCCAGGACTACCCGCCTGACTGGGACCGGCGTCGACGGCGTGTGTACGCCCGTGACGACCACCAGTGCCAAAACTGCCGTCGTCGGGGCGGGCCGTATGGTGACGTCGAATTGCACGCCCATCATATCGTCCCGAAGTCCCGTGGTGGGGTTCATCGAATGGAGAACCTGGTTACGCTATGCGAACCGTGCCACGACGCCGTTCACTCGAGGAACGCAGTCGCACCGACGGCGATCACGGACGCCGAAGCCGAACCCTCGACACTCACAGAACTGCTCGCCGGAATCAAGTCTGCCAAAACCGCCTTCCGACGATGGAAGCGGATGTACCGAAAGTTCTCGAGGCTTGGACCATGAGCCATGTCGTATCTGTTGGAACAGGGATGGTTTCAGAAGGCAGTGCAGGGTATAGAGGGTATGTACAACACAGAGCACACGCTTAATTTCGAGCTATTAGGTGTGAAATTTCCAGAGGAGGACTTGCTCACTAACCGTCAAAAAGTTCTACTTGGAATGTGAGTTGTTAGCATGGATGTCATTTCAATACTGATTGGTCTGGTCATCGCCGGTTTCGGCGTCGCCGGTCTCGGTATCGGGGGTAAGTCACTGTGGCGGTGGCGACGCCTCAGCGCGGATGATCCGATCCGAATCGGAGAAGCGATTACCCGGTCTGGAACGATCGAAGTCGAGGGTACCGTTCAACCGCATGAATCAACACTGGAATCACCTCACTTTGGCGAGGAGTGTGTCGCTTACGAGTACAAGATCGAAGAGCGACGGCGGCGGAGATCAGGCAATTCTGGCTCACGGACGACGTGGCGAACGATCGATTCCGGTGAGGAATCCTGTCCGTTCATCGTTGAAGACGGATCGGGCACTGCCTACGTCGTTCCTGACGGTGCATCGTTCTCACTCGAATCAGAACGAACTCGGAAGACGAATGCTCAGGGGGACCCCATACGTGACGACAGTACGCTGAACTTCAGCCTCTCAGCGAATCTCCCGGGATTGGGAAACCTCGGTGTCAACAATCGTCGGTTCACAGAAAAACGGCTTACTGTCGGCAGTCACTGCTACGTAGTCGGTGCGGCGGAACGCCCACCAGCAGGGATTGACACAGACGTCTCGATTGTCAGTACCGGTGCGTCACTGTTCATGATCTCAGACGCGACCGAAGCTGAGACACGACGCCGTCTTTTGTTGCGCGGCGCGGGGTACATGGTAGGCGGACTCGTGGGGACCGTTATCGGAGTCGGTATCATCGGAGCGGAATTGTTCTAAAGGCAAGTGTTCGAATCACACGGGCAGAACGCGCTCAACCTTCGGATCGATGAATCCTCGAACGAATCGATGTGATGAGTTAATTCCCTCAGCCGTCTCGCATTTGCCCGGTCGACTAGGTCACCACCTAGATGACCTCTTGTGCTAGATCAGTGATCTGGTATTCGTTCTGTCGTGTATCCTCCGCGTAGTCGCGTTTTTCGAGATAGCCGGCATCTGATAACTGCCAGAGGATGGAGGTCATCGACGTTTTCGCAATGTCGAACTCGTTGCTAGACTCGAGTTCCTTCGACCGGGTCCACCCACCGTGTTCATGAATCTCTTTGAGAACTTCTGCTGCCTGGCCGGTCACCGTGTAGTTGTCACCACTATCGGGTTCAGTTGTTTGGTCCCGTTGGAAAATTGTTCAGAACTCACAGTCACGGTAATTGACCACTGATCTTTACCGCTACATGATCTACGTGCACCGGGTGCACGGGTTTCTAACAGCGTAACGCGTATCCAGTCAGCGGAGCCTCTGATGGCTGGTAACAAACTTGGAACGGTTTTGCGACGCGACCACCTTCCTCGCTGGTTCTCATTGGCTGAAGCCATGCTCTCATGGCACATGAACACTCGGAATCCTATGTATAGGTAAGAAAGTTGATCTTTAATCCGAACACGACCGGTCGTTGGCACACGGCTTTTACTCGTTCCGGCCAAGCTGTATCCATGGCCGGATTCGACGCTGTCTTATTCGATCTCGATGGAACGCTCTGTGAGCGCACCCAGGATACGGAGTCGCTGTACGCCGCGGCGTTCGAGCGGGTTGGGGTTGAGCCGTTCGCTGATCCCGACTCGCTTTGGGCGTCACTCGAGGGGCCGCCCGATCACGACGACTGGATCGGGTACGTCGGGGCCGGGTTCGCTCGTCTCGCCGCACAACACGGGCGCACGGAGGTCGATCCCCTGGCGCTGGCGACGGCTCTCCAGTCGCTCGTCGACGACACGGCGGTTGCACTTCGCCCCGGGGCGGCAGTGGCGCTCGATCACGCGGCAAGCGTCGGGCCGGTCGGACTCGTGACCAACGGGCCAGCAGCGAGCCAGCGGACGAAACTCGACTCCCTCGGGATAACCGATCGTTTCAGTACCCTGGTCTTCGGGGCCGATCTCCCGCGCAAGAAGCCACACGTTCAGCCGTTTGACCGGGCGCTCACGCGGATCGGTGTGCCACCGGGCCGGGCGTTGTACGTTGGTAACTCGCTCGAATACGATGTCTCCGGCGCGCAACTGGCCGGTCTGTCCGTTGCATGGCTGTGTGACGATGGCGACGATCCCGGCCCGTATTCCCCGGAGTACGTTCTCGAGGGGTTGAGCGAGCTTCCTGCCGTGCTAACGGGGGACCGATGACCGAGAGGGTCGTGACGGACGTGTTCGATTCCCGATTCCGCCCGACTGCGACGCACGCGCTCGAGCAGTGTCCGGAGCGCCCGGTCGCTCTAACGCCGATCTCTCGAGGCAACCGAAAGCAGACGGCAATTGCCCGCTTCGCCGACGGTGACCCTATTGTCGTCCAACTCTGTACAAATCCACGCTGGCTCGAGCCCGAATCGCTCCTGCTCGACCGTATCGCCGATCGGACGACGGTTCCGGTTCCGGCCGTCTGTGACTCCGGGACGGTCGATGACGCCGCGTATCTGCTCACCGAATACGTGCCCGGCGATGATCTGCACGAACGGTTTACCGACCTGAACGCAGAGAAAAGACGCACGCTCGTTCGCTCCCTTGGCGAGGCACTGGCCCGGCTTCACGAGGCGTTCCAGTTCGAGGGGTACGGACGACTCGTCGTAGCCGAGAGGTCACTCGCCACGTCTCGAGACGAGTGGGGCGAGTGGTTCACCGAGTACGGGCTCGAGGCCATCGGCCGTCTTCCCGAACCGTTCGAGCCACTCCGGACGGAGTTACAGACGGCGATGAGAAGTCACACACCTGTCCATAACCCGCCAGCATACCTCTACCCGTGGGATTTCCGACCCGGGAACACGCTGGTCGATGATGGACGGATCGCTACGATCGTCGACTGGGAAGCACCCCTAGCTGCACCCGCATCACTGGCGGTCGCGAACGCCGAATACCTCATCGCCGACTGGTACGGTGTTACCCCGGAGACGCTTCGGGCAGCGTTCAGGGATGGGTACTCGGGTGTTCGCCCGTACCCGGAGATCCGCCCGGAACACCGGGTGGCCGCGATCGCCGACAGCGCTGTCGATTCGAGCGGTGTCGTGACGAATCCACTCTACCCCGAACTCGGGCCCACAGAGTCGATCGCGTTTCACCGACGGCAGTTACAACCGGTCGCGACACGACTCGAGGAACGGTAGGACTACTACCGGTAGTGAAGACGAACGCTCAGTCGGCCGATTC
>LKNC01000111.1 GCA_001564255.1 Natrialbaceae archaeon Tc-Br11_E2g1 | reverse complement strand
GATCGAATTTCTCCTGCCGAGTGGCGACTCGTTCACGCGGACGTTTACCGTCCCGCCACAGACGTGGCCGACGGACAGCCGTCTCGTGCGACTGCTCGATCACGTCGGCCGAACGCCGGCAACGTTGACGGACATTCTCGGTGACGCAGTTATGACTGTCCACGACGGTGACCAGTGGCAACTGTCACTCGAGGATGCACCTCCGGACACGAACGAGGGTTCGAACGATCAGTGGGACGAACGCTGGGGAATCACGCTCTTGCTCGGCACCGTGATCCCGCTGATCGTCGTCGCTCAGATCGTCTCTCCGCTAGCGTTTTTCGTCGGCGGCTCCGCCGTCGCCACCGTCTTCGTTCACCTACTCGGCGGTGTCGCACTCCTCGTGACGCTCAGTTATGTCTTCGCGAGCTTCGTCTCCCGCTTTGCCGATACCCGGGGACGTCTCCAGGTTTGATCGTTCCAGCCTGGGACCGGTAGTCGTCGCCCACTCGGGTCGGCCGGGGCGAGCACCAACAGCAACACCGGGACCGTGCGCCGAAAACCCCATCAAAATAGTATTGATCCCCTCCGGAGTATACGTACTACACACAAATATTTCTCCCTCTACTAGACGTATGAACCTCGACCGTAACAGATAATCGTACCAAACGCCAGTCAAACCAATATGTCTTCGATATATACATCCATTGGCTTACGCGGATATCGAACGCGGGGAGTGACCCCGGGGCTGCCCCTCGTGACGACCACGCGGCGGCGCCGTCGGGTGCTATGAGCAAGACGGACCCCTCGAGCGGGGCGTGTTCGCCTGGTTCCACTCTCGAGGATCGAACGGTGCAGGCGGTCCTCGAGGTCGAACGTGGCGGGCCGTGTTTCCTCGATACCCTCGACAGCGATATACTCGCTTTGGATATCCAGTTTCACGACGGGGAGTGTCACTGCGACGTGACCCTCGACGGCCAGGACGACGACGGCGTCGTGACGAAACACTGCAACCGTCGGGCCTGTAGCTACTGTCCGGGACTCGTCTTCTCGACTCACGGCTGCATTCCCCGGTTTCGCCGTACGAGGGACAACTCCTTCGTCATCCGGACGTTCGCCCCCGACGCCGCGACGGTCGCCGACGTGGTCGACGAACTCCGATCGACCTGTGAGAGTGTCCGCCTCCGTCGGCTCACCGACGCCGACAGCGACGCGGACCTCATCGAACAGGTCTTCGAGGTCGACGTCTCGGTGCTGACGGGCAAACAGCGGGACGCACTCGAGCGTGCGATCGAGGGCGGCTACTACGAACCCTCCGGCGGGAAGTCCCTCACTGACCTCGCCGAGGAGTTCGACATCTCCAAGTCCGCCCTGTCACAGCGACTGAGCCGTGCCGAGTCGAAGCTGATGAAACAACTCGTCGACACTCGGTGATCGGAGTAACTCCCGACGTTCGGTGCGATCGTACTTAAAACGCGAAACACGTTTAGATGAACGGCTACACAGTCGTCGGAGAGTCTTTCAGTGATGGCAAACCAGCCACGCAACGATCGAGGTGGATTCTCTTCTCTGTCCACCGTCGATGGATGGTCAACTGGGGAACTCACACAGCCACGGGACCGACCGACGGCCAACAAGGGTGAGCGCCCGTGAGCCAGTCGGATCCGAGTACGAACGCGATGGGAGCCGGCGACTCACTCGAGAACTACGAGACCCTCCTCGAGGACCACCTCGAGGAATCCCTCGAGGAACTCGAAAAGACCGAGTACAGTACGGATCTGGGGATCATGATGGCCGCCGACGCCAGGCGGGTCTCGAGTGGCGAAATGTCGAGCGACGAGTACTGGGGGAAATACGACGATGTCGCCGTCTCGGAGTTCGGTGAGGACTACGAGCAGACGCCGAACCCGGCGGTCGATCGGGTCCAGCAGACGATCAGAGAGGAGACCGCGGAGACGCTCTCCTGTGACGCCTGCAGCCTCCCCGACGTCGCCGAGGACGTCGACGAGGAACCCTCCGAGGACGATCACATCCCACAGTGGGGGATGGTTATCGACCTCGAGAAGTGCGTCGGCTGTGAGTCGTGTACGACCGCGTGCAAGGCCGAAAACCGGACGCCGCCGGGTGTGAGCTACAACGTCGTGATGGAACAGGAACACGGCGTGTTCCCGAACGTGACCCGGACGCACATGCCCCGGCCGTGTCTGCAGTGTCAGAACCCGCCGTGTGTCCAGGTGTGCCCGATTACGGCCACCTACAAGATGGAAAACGGGATTACCACGATCGACTACGACCGGTGTTTCGGTTGTCGGTACTGTCTCGTCGCCTGTCCCTACGGCGCTCGCTACTTCGATTTCGGTGAAGACTACCAGGACGAGTTCGACGAGGAAGGGAAAGTCGAGGTCCCCGAGTACGGTAACGAACGGACCTTCGAGGACACGACCGGGCAAGCGATGAAGTGTAACTACTGTCACCACCGTCTCGAGCGCGGCGAGGAACCCGCCTGCGTCGAGACCTGTATCGGCGACGCTCGCTACATGGGCGACCTCGCCGACCCGGAGAGTGAGGTCTCGGAGATGGCGAGCGATCAGCGGGCCTTCCGCCTGAAAGAAGAGCAGGGGACAGACCCCAACATGTACTACCTGAAATAACCATGTCGACACGATCGTACAACTTCGGCTTTCAGGATTCACGCGTCCGCGTCGGCTGGTACGCGATCCTCGCCGTGTTGCTCGTCGTCGGCCTCTACGGCCTCTACGTGCGGCTGACGACGGGGCTGCTCGAGACCAATCTGACGGCGGAGGTGCCCTGGGGGGTCTGGATCGCCTTCTACATCTACTTCGTCGGGCTCTCGGCAGGGGCGTTCCTCGTCAGCGCGATGGCGAACGTCCTCGGGATGCGGAGTTTACACGCGATCGAACGCGACGCGCTGTTCGTCGCGATTATCAGCATGATCGTGGCGTTGTTGTTCGTCCAGTCCGACCTCGGTCGGATCGATCGCTCGTTCGCCCCGCTCCTCCACCGACAGGGGATGTCGGTCCTCTCCTGGGAGGTCCACGCCTACGCGGTGTACATCGGCGTCCTGACCGGCGAACTCTACTTCTCGATGCGCAAGGACCTCGTGACCGTCAGCGAGACGGGATCGGGCATCCGCGCGAAGCTGGCCGGCCTCCTCACGCTCGGCCGAACTGACGTCTCCGAGGAGGCGGTCGCGACTGACCGCAAGTGGCTCAAGCGACTCGGAATCCTCGGAATTCCGCTGGCGATCTTTTTCGTCCACGGCGGGACCGGACTCCTGTTCGCGGTCAACCACTCGATCAGCTACTGGCACACCGGCGTCTTCCCGGTGATATTCATCATCTCCGCCGTCGTGAGCGGACTCGGCCTCGTCGTCGCGCTCTACGTCGCCCGCTCGAAGTTCTTCGGTGACCACCTGAGCCGTGAACTGCTCGCCGGGCTCGGGAAACTGCTCGGCGCGTTCATCCTCATCGACATCGGGCTGAAGGCGCTCGACACCCTCGTCGGCCTCTACGGCATGTCGCCGGCGAAAGTCGAGACCTGGTATCTCATCGTCTTCGGCGAGAACGCCTGGGCGTTCTGGCTGATGGTGATCTTCGCCTGGCTCATCCCGCTTGCCATCCTCAGTCGCAAGCGCTGGCGGCGCTCGCCGCGAATGATGGTCGTCGCCGGCCTGAGCGTCGTCTTCGGCGTCATCGGGACCCGGTTCGTGATCGTGGTCCCCGCACTGCTGGTTCCCGACATGGACGGGATGCCCGCGGGCGTCTACGCCGGCACGGCCGAGGAGTGGATCCTCTCGGTCGGCTTCATCGCACTGGGCGCGCTGATCTACACGGTCGGCGCTGAACTGCTCCCGCTGAAACCACTCGAGGACGATCACTGATGACTGACGATACGCGACCGGACGACACGGAACTATCCCGACGGGACTTTACGAAGGCAGTGGGCGCCGTCGGCGCCTTCTCGGGGCTCAGCCTCTCCGTCTCCGAATTCGGCTCGCTGTGGCCCTACGGGAGCGACGGCCACGGCGTCGGCACCGAGTACGGCGAGTACGACGCGACCGACGTCGTCCACACCACCTGTGGACTCTGTCACGCCAACTGTCCGATCCAGGTGCGCATCGACGACGCCCAGCCCGACGGCGAGGCGACCGGCTTCATCCGCAAAATCGCCGGCAACCCCTACGCCTTCCAGATGACCTACCCCTACGCACAGGTGCCGTACTCGAGCGACCCCGACGAGGTCGCGATGGGCGACCTCGAGGGGACCGGCGACGTCGCGACCGATGCCTGGTCGCTCTCCGGCGGGCGGGTCTGTCTGAAGGGCCAGTCGGGGATGCAGGTCGCCTTCGACGAGTACCGCGTCCGTCAGCCGCTGAAACGCGTCGGCGACCGCGGCGACGACGAGTGGGAGACGATCTCCTGGGAGCAGGCGATCGAGGAGATCGTCCACGGCGACGGCGACCTCGGCCATCCGGGCCTTTCCGAACTCGAGGGCTACGTCCCCGAAGAGGAGGTGATGGACGACTGGGAAGCCGTCCAGGACGGCGAGATGTCCCAGGCGGAGTTCGACGAGCTGTACGAGGACGTCCTGATCGACACCGAACACCCTGATCTCGGGCCACGGTCGAATCAGATCGTCGACATGGGCGGCTACCGACGCCAGTTCATCCGGCCACGGCTCTGGGGGCAGGGGCTGGGGTCGATCAACAGCTACCACCACGCCGGCGTCTGTGGGATCACCTGCCTGACGGCGACCCACGCCGGCCACGAGGGCGGCAAGGGGGCCGGCTACCAGCACGCCGACTTGCGTCACTGTGAGTATTTCATCGCCTGGGGGGCGAACCCGCTGGTCGCGACCAAGGGGCCGGTCTGGTCGGCCGCTCAGATCTCCAACCGCCGCCAGGAGGGGATGCGGATGGACGTCGTCGATCCGCGCCTCTCCGAAACCGCCGAGAAGGCCGACAAGTGGGTCCCGATCAAACCCGGCGCGGACGCCGCACTCGCGTTCGGGATGGCCCGCTGGATCATCGACAACGAACGCTACGACGAGACGTTCCTCACGAACCCCACCGAGGCCGCCGCCGACGAGGACGACGAACCCAACTGGTGTGACGCCACCCACCTCGTGCTCGTCGACGAGGAGGGGCAGCCGAAAGCGCGCGCCTCTGACCTGGGCCTCGAGGTCGACGCCGAAGGCGAGGAGCCGTTCGTCGCGATCGACGCCGAGACCGGCGAACCACGCGCCGCAGTCGGTACCTTCGACGGCGAACTGTTCGTCGACGAGGAGATCGACGGCCAGCAGGTCCAGTCAGTCTTCTCGTTGTACCGCGACCGGGTCTACGAACACACGATCGAGGAGTACGCCGAGATGGCCGGCGTGAGCGTCGACGACATCGTCGAGATGGCCGACGAGTTCACGAGCCACGGCAAGCGCGCCGCGATCCAGACCTACCGCGGTCCAGCCCAGCACCCACACGGCTTCTACAACGTCCGTGCGGTCGTCACGCTCCAGCACCTCATCGGCAACTACGACTGGAAGGGCGGCCAGGTCAGCCTCCACGAGGCACGGTACGCCACCACGAACGGTCGCTACGACCTCGAGTCGGTTCCCGAGGACCACGACGGCGAACCCCGCGAGCCCTGGGGCATCCCGATTACCCGTGGTGGCGTCCGCTACGAGGACACCTCCCTCTACGAGGCGAACGTCGAAGCGGGCGAGGACCCCTACCCGACGGAACGCCCGTGGTTCGCGACCAGCCCACAGATCAACCAGGAGGTCTGGGGCTCGGCCAAAGACGAGTATCCCTACGGCGTCAACGCGCTGTTCCTTCGTGCGTACGGGTCCAATAACGTCACCTCGGCGGCCGGCGGTGACCGGATCCCCGAGATCATGCAAGACGAGGACACCATCGACCTCATCGTCGCCTGTGACACCGTCATCGGGGAGACCAGCCGCTACGCCGACTACATCCTGCCCGAGCCGACGTACCTCGAGCGATGGGAGAACTACGACTCGAACATGAACCAGATGCTCCGCGGGGAGAAACTCACGCGCCCGGTCGTGCGTGCGTTCGACGGCCCCCGCCCGTTCGAGGACGTCATGATCGACATGTGGAAGGAGGCCGACCTGCCCGGCGTCGGCGAGGACGCCTTCGAGGACGAGGACGGCAACCTGTATCCGCTCGATCGAGGCTCGGACTTCTGGGTCAAACTCGCCGCGAACATCGCCTACGACGACGACCCCGTCCCCGAGGCCGACGAGGAGGAACTCGAGATCCTCGAGGCATCCGTCGAGAAGGGCCTCGGTGATCCCGAGATCGTCGACCGCTGGCGGGAGGCGGTCCACGAGGACGACTGGGCGCGGACCGTGACGGTGATCAACCGCGGCGGTCGCTACGAAGCGCCGACGGCGGACTTCGAGGAGAAGTTCGAGGAGTTCGGCTACGACTACCGCTACGCCGAACGCGATCCGGAGACGAACGCCTACGACGGCGACCACGCGACCCACCAGCTCGCTACGCGCGCGCAGTTCTACGACGAGACGCTGGCGGAGATGCGCCACTCCTACACCGGCGACCGTCACGACCCGCTGCCGGACGTCCGTGACGGCGAACACTACAACGGCGAACTCCAGCTCCCGGTCGTCAGCGACGACGAACGCGAGCGGCCGCTCCAGCTGATCAACTGGAAGCACACGGCCCAGGGGATCCAGCGGACGATGGGCTCGTCGTGGCTCCGTGAAGTCCAGGCGACGAACCCGCTGTGGATGAACCCCGTCGACGCCGAGGAACGCGGGATCGAGAGCGGCGACACGATCGAGATCGACGCCGGCCGGATCGCGTTGACCGGCACCGCTCGAGTCACACAGGGAATCCGTCCCGGCGTCGTCGGTGCCGCGTTCGCCTACGGCCGTGAGACCAACAGCGCGGTCGGCACCGAAATCGACGAGGAAGAGCAAGAACCCGCCGACGGCTTCGGTCACTTCGATCACGATCCGTTCGACCCGGCCAACGACACGACCGGGTACGCCAACGGCCAGGGCGAAGGGTTCGCCGTCAACCACCTGATGGAACTTGACGACGAACTCGGCGACACCGGCGTCAGTGACGTCGTTGGCGGCAGCCACGCCCAGTACGACACGTTCGTCGAGGTGAACAAGAAGTGACCGAGGAGTTCACACGGGCGCGAGCGAAGACCCTCGAGGCCCTCTCGCGGATCTTCGACGGGGACGTGGACCTGCTCCTCGAGATGCGGGCGGACGAGGAGGGGCTTCGCCCGCTTGCCGAGAACCTCTCGGTCGACCCCGCTCTCCTCCTGACGGCGGCGACGGAGACGGAGCTACGCCGGAGCTACGACGCGCTGTTTGCGATTCCGGGCACGCGGTACGTTCCGCCCTACGCCTCCTCGCACCTGAGTGAGCCACCCGAGGACGCACCACCCTCCCCCTCCGCGTTCGCCCGTGCCGACGGGGGTCGGCTGGGTGGGGAACCCGCCCAGCGCTCGCGGGCGGTGTACGCACGCGTTGGCTTCTCACCCGGCCGCGGCGACGGCATGCCCGACCACCTCGCGGCCCAACTCGAGTTCGCCGCACGGGTCGATGCTACCGTCCCCGACGGCGACCGAACCCGCCGGGAGGCGTTCGGTCTCCTGAACTGGCTCGAGGTCTTCGGCCGAAAGGTCAGCCAGCGCGACGACCTGGGCGTGTTCACCGGGGTGACGGCACTCGCGGCCGCGATCGCCGAGAGTGAAGCTGCTGGCGACAGCGTCGAATAATCGCGTCGTCGAGAGAAAACCGACGCCGTCAGTCCTTTCGCTTGACGACGTCCCCGAGCGTGTAACTGCCACTCGAGGAGCCACCGTCCCACTCCGTGTCGTCGTCGGAGCCGGCCCCGCCGGTGAGAGCAACCCCGAGGTGCCGCTCGAGTTTCGACTGGACCTCGTCGCTCGGAAGGGTGTCTCCGCGTTCGAGTTTGCGGATCAGACTCGCCTTCTCGTTGAGCTTGTTCGCGAGTTCGGACTGGCTGAGCCCCTCGCTCTCGCGGGCCGCACGGATCCGTTCGTCGTAGTCGGTCACGATCTCGTCCATTTCGTCGAACATATCCGAGCGCTGGCGGGAGCCACCGGAACTCGAGGACGTACTGCCCCCGCTCGGGGTCGACCCACTCGATCCGGTCGAGTACTTCGTCGAGGTGCTCGAACTCGAGTCGGCGGTTTTCACCTCGGTACCGAAGTCGGTACAGTTAGTACAGACATCCAGCTTCGCACCCTCGACTTTGATCGTCGTCGGGGACGACGTCTCCGCGCCACACATCTCACACTGAACCATGTGGGAATCTATATCGTGGCGAGTCATAAAGGACACGGCGCGTCGGGGCCCCCGTTCGACGCGCGGACGGACAGACGGG
>LKNC01000110.1 GCA_001564255.1 Natrialbaceae archaeon Tc-Br11_E2g1 | reverse complement strand
AGCGAGCGGCGTCGTCCCACAGATTTCCTCGATCATGGGGCCGTGTGCCGGCGGTGCGGTGTACTCCCCGTCGATCACCGACTTCATCTTCATGGTGAAAGACACGAGCCACATGTACATCACCGGGCCCGGCGTCACCAAGACCGTCACCGGTGAAGACGTCACCCACGAGGAACTCGGCGGCGCGATGACCCACGCCGACAAGACCGGCGTCGCCCAGTTCGCCGTCGAAGACGAAGAGGAGGCCCTCGACAAGATCCGACGGCTGCTGTCGTATCTCCCACAGAACAACGTCGAGGACCCACCGCGGGTCGAACCCTGGGACGACCCCGACCGCCGGGACGAGGCCCTCGAGTCGATCGTCCCCGACAGCGCACAGAAGCCCTACGACATGGTCAGCGTCATCGACAGCGTCGTCGACGAGGGCTCCTTTTTCGAGGTCGCGGACAACTTCGCTCAGAACATCGTCGTCGGCTTCGGCCGCCTCGACGGACGGTCGGTCGGGGTCGTCGCCAACCAGCCACGGGTCAACGCCGGCACGCTCACCGTCGACGCCTCGATGAAGGGATCGCGCTTCGTCCGCTTTTGTGATTCCTTTAACATCCCGATCGTCACCTTCGTCGACGTCCCCGGCTACATGCCCGGCACCGACCAGGAACACCGCGGAATCATCCGCCACGGCGCGAAACTGCTGTACGCCTTCTCCGAGGCGACCGTTCCACTCTTGACGGTCATCACCCGGAAGGCCTACGGTGGCGCTTACTGTGTCATGGCCTCGAAGAACCTCGGCGCGGACGTAAACTACGCCTGGCCGACCGCCGAGATCGCCGTCATGGGCCCACAGGGTGCGGTCAACATCCTCTACCGAAACGAACTCGCAGAGGCTGAAGACCCCGACGCCTTGCGCGACGAACTCATCGAGGAGTACCGCGAGGAGTTCGCCAACCCCTACACTGCGACCGACAAGGGCTTTTTAGACGACGTCATCCTGCCGACCGAGACCCGACCGCGACTGATCGACGACCTCGAGATGCTCGAGACCAAACGCGAGGAAAAGCCCGACAAGAAACACGGCAACATCCCACTGTAAATGGCTCCAGAGACCACACTCACGGAGGCAGACGCCGACGAACCGGAGTCGGTCGAGGACGTCCTCGAAGGCGTCTCTATCTCGATCACCGAGACGGCCTCCGAGGAGGAAGCGGCCGCGATCGCCGCGGCGATCGGCGCGCACGTGCGCGACCTCGAGCTCGCGGCGGCGGCCGCCGCGGCCGACGAGGAGACCTGGAACGGCAAGCGCTGGTCGTTTTCCGGCCGGCTCAAGAGCCAGCAGAGCCGTGACGCCAGGGTTCCACTGAACGCCCCGATCGACCCGTGGGCCGCGGCCGGCCGCAGCGACCGGTTCTAGTCTCACCCGTTTTTCAGCCCACGTCGGTCCTCGAGGCCGGACCGGTTCGGTCGAACTGGAGTCCGGAGAGCCCGGGAGCCGTTTATCGGTGTCGGTCACTCGTATGCGAAAAAGTAAGGTAGGGGCATTCCGTCCTATCGGACAGGAATGTTCCGGAAGGTTCTCGTGGCAAACCGTGGGGAGATCGCTGTCAGGGTAATGCGCGCGTGCGAAGAGTTGAACGTCGGGACCGTCGCCGTCTACTCGGAGGCCGACAAGGACTCGGGGCACGTCCGGTACGCCGACGAGGCGTACAACGTCGGGCCCGCCAGGGCAGCCGACTCCTACCTCGACCACGAGGCGGTCATCGAGGCCGCGAAAAAGGCAGACGCCGACGCCATCCATCCCGGCTACGGGTTTCTCGCCGAAAACGCGGAGTTCGCCCGCAAGGTCGAGCAGACAGACGGCATCACCTGGATCGGCCCGTCGGGTGACTCCATGGAGGCACTCGGTGAGAAGACGAAAGCGCGAACGATCATGCAGGAGGCCGACGTCCCCATCGTGCCGGGGACGACCGAACCCGTCACCGACCCCGACCAGGTCCGGGAGTTCGGCGAGGAACACGGCTACCCGATCGCTATCAAGGCCGAAGGTGGCGGTGGCGGCCGCGGGATGAAAGTCGTCTGGGACGAAAGCGAAGTCGAGGACCAACTCGAGAGCGCAAAGCGCGAGGGTGAGGCGTACTTCGACAACGACTCGGTGTACCTAGAGCGCTATCTCGAACAGCCCCGACACATCGAAGTCCAGATCGTCGCCGACCAACACGGCAACGTCCGCCACCTCGGCGAGCGTGACTGTTCGCTCCAGCGCCGCCACCAGAAGGTCATCGAGGAAGGCCCCTCCGCGGCACTGACCGACGAACTGCGCGAGAAGATCGGCGAGGCCGCACGACGCGGTGTCGCCGCCGCCGAGTACACCAACGCCGGGACCGTCGAGTTCCTCGTCGAGGAAAAACCGGGGCGCGACGGTCCCCTCGGACCGGACACGAACTTCTACTTCCTCGAGGTCAACACCCGGATCCAGGTCGAACACTGTGTCACAGAGGAGATCACGGGCATCGACATCGTCAAGCGCCAGATCCGGATCGCCGCCGGCGAGGAGATAGACTTCGAGCAGGCCGAAGTCGAGATCGACGGCCACGCCATCGAGTTCCGGATCAACGCCGAGAACGCCGCCGAAGACTTCGCGCCCGCGACGGGGGGGACCCTCGAAACGTACGACCCACCGGGTGGGGTCGGCGTCCGTATGGACGACGCCTTACGCCAGGGCGACGAACTCGTCACCGACTACGACTCGATGATCGCCAAACTGATCGTCTGGGGCGAAGACCGCGAGGAGTGTATCGACCGATCGCTTCGCGCGCTGCGCGAATACGACATCGAGGGCATCCCGACGATCATCCCGTTCCACCGCCTGATGCTCACCGACGAGGAGTTCGTCGCGAGCACCCACACGACGAAGTACCTAGACGAGGAGATGGAACAGAGCCGCATCGAGGAGGCCCAAGAACAGTGGGGTGGCGTCACCGAAAGCGAGGACGACGACGAAGAAGTCGTCGAGCGCGAGTTCACCCTCGAGGTCAACGGCAAGCGCTTCGAGGTCGAACTCGAAGAACACGGCGCACCCGCGATCCCGACTGGCGGTAACGAAGGGCCCTCCGGCCCGACCCGTCCCGACGTCGCCGGTGGCGGTGACGACGTCGAACTCGACGGCGACGGCGAGGTCGTCGACGCCGAGATGCAGGGGACGATCCTCGACATCGAAGTCGAGGAAGGCGACGAGGTCGCCGCAGGCGACGTACTCGTCGTCCTCGAGGCGATGAAGATGGAAAACGACATCGTCGCATCCCGTGGCGGCGAGGTCACCCAGATCGCGATCGAGGAAGGCGATAGCGTCGACATGGGCGATACGCTGGTCGTCCTCGAGTGAAAACCGGAAGGCCGTCGATCAGTCGTCGGCCGGCGTCGGTGCGTTGCGGTCGATCTCGAGGCCTGCGTCGAGTTCCGCTTCGACGTTGCGGGCTGCCTCGGCCATGTTCGCCATCTTGCCGTAGGCGACCTCACGCGGGAGCAACTTTACGCCACAGTCGGGCGAGACGACGAGCTGTTCGGGCGGGACGATCTCGAGTCCTTTCAAAATGTTCTCCTCGATCTGTTCGACGGATTCGACCTCGGCGACGTGGACGTCGGTGACGCCGAGTGCGAGATCCGCGGTGAACTCGGGGTCTTTGAAGACGTCGAGTTGGTCGTAGTCGCCGTTTGCGAGCTCTAAGTCGAACTCGTCGACGGGGTACTCGAGGATCTCGGGGTAGATACGCGAGTAGTCACCGTAGCAGACGTGCAGGCCGATGCGGACGTCCTCGGGGATGTCGGCGACGATGCGCTCGAGACATTCGCCGACGATCGCGTGGTCGTCCGGCGTCGTCGCGAGTGCGGGTTCGTCGATCTGGATGTAGCGGGCACCGGCCTCGACGAGCTTCTCGATTTCCTCGTTGACGAGGTCGGCGAGCGCGTAGGAGAGTTCCGCGTCGTCCTCGTAGGCCTCGTTGAAGGACCAGCTGGCGAGGGTGTAGGGGCCGGTGATCGGTACCTTGACGGGGCGGTCGGTGGCCGCGGCGGTGAACTCGTACTCGTCGACGAGCCAGGAATCGGTGTACTCGACGTCGCTGACGACGCTTGGCTTATCGAAGTAGTTGTGTCCCCACACCTTCACTGGGCCGTTGAACTCGTAGCCCTCGATGCGGTGGGCGAAGAACTCGACCATCTCGTTTCGGCGCATCTCGCCGTCGACGACGACGTCCAGGCCGGCGCGTTCGTGTTCGGCGGTGATCAGGCGGGCGGCGTCGTCTTTGGCCTCCTGGTAGTCCTCGGCGTCGAAGCTGTGGTCGGGGTCCTGGTAGAGTTCTTTCGCGCGGTTCAGCCACTTCGGTTTGGGATAGCTGCCGACGACGGTCGTCAGCAGGAAGTGGTCGTTGTCGTGGTCGTCGGGTCGGAACTGGTCTTTGGTGTCGCTCATGCGGTGGTCACCTCCGCGAGGTCCGCGGCTTCCCCAAGGGCAGCCAGTTTCTCCTCGAACTTGCTGTAGGGCAGGTAGAACGTCTCGGTGTTCGTCGTCAGGTACGTCGTCTCGAATTCGGAGACGGGGATCTGTTCGAAGACCCACTCCGCGCGGTCGCGGATCGCTTCGGGATCCTCGACGAGCGTGTTCTGGCCGTCGGCGAGACCGAGTGCGATGCTGTCGGCCCCGCCGTACTCCTGGACGTTGTAGAGGTTCTGGTCTTGCTCGGTCACGAAGTCGAAGCCGACGGCGTCGATGTCGGCGTCGAGCAGGTGGGCGTAGACCTTCTCCTCGAGGGCGTCCCAGTAGGGCTGGACGACGACGTCCGCGTCCGTGGCCGCTGTGACGGTGTCGACTGCCTCACTGACGCGCTCGTCCTCGCCGTCGTCGGGTGCGTCGGTGGCCAGCGAGGGTTCGAGTAAGAACAGCGTCTCGTGGGCGGGGAACGCCTCGAGTTCGCCAGCGAGGAAGTCGGCGACCGCGGCGAGGAAGTCGGCGTCGTCGCCGTAGTACTCGTCTGTCGCGAGTTCGGCGAGGGTGTACGGGCCGGGGAGGACGGCGCAGAGGTCGTCGGTCAACTCAGCCGCTGCCTCGAGTTCGCCTGCGACGTCCCCGGAGAAGTCGAGTTCGCCCCCGACGACGGGGTCGCGATAGAAGTTGTTGTTGTCGTAGTAGCGGACGATCCCCTGGGTGTCGACGTTGTCGTGGACGGCGAGTGGATGGGCGAGCATGTCGTCCCAGCGCAACTGGCCTTCGACGACGAGGTCGACGCCGGCTTCCTGTTGGGAACCGATCACGTCCTCACGAGCGTCCCCGTAGACGGCGGTGATCGCCTCGCCCTCGTCACCGCTGACGAGGTCGTGTTTCTGGTGGCCTTTCAGATCCGAGAGGTCGTCTTTCGCCCAGTCCGGGAGGGGGAACAGTCCCGGCGTGGCCGAAACGTACTCAGTCATCGTGAAGCCGTCTAAGCTATGCCAATGCTTAATATTTACCATCTCTACCGATGCATGAGAGTAATTGGCTCTCGAGAGAACACGGCTCCGTCAGTCGATCTGTCCGTCCTCGAAACGGTTACGGTACCTACCGCAGGAGTTCGAGTACCGTCAGGGTCTCGTAGGGGAACGACTCGTCGGCGACGGCGACGGCGCTGAAGCCCGCCTCGCCGGCCCGGGAGACGACCTGGTCGACTCCGGTGAGGCTGCTCACCAACAGGAGGACGACCCCGTCGGGGGCGAGCACGCGGGGGACGTCCGCGAGGAAGGCGTCGATGACTTCCCGGCCGGTCTCCCCGCCCGAGAGCGCCCGTTCCATCCAGTCGTCCCACTCGTTTTCGGGATCGGTCGGGAGGTACGGTGGGTTGAAGACGACGGCGTCGAACGCATCCTCGACGAACGGGCTCACCAGGTCCGCCCGAACGACCTCGAGGCCCGCCTCCGCCCCGCGCTCGCGTGCCCCCCGGCAGGCGTGGGGGTTCAGATCGGAGGCGACGACCCGCGTCCGGAGTGTCCTCGAGATCCGGTCGGCGACGTACCCCGACCCCGTGCCGACCTCGAGGACGAGATCACCCCCGGCGAGTCGTTCACACGCAGCCCTCGCGAGCAGTTCCGAGTCCTCGGCGGGCTGGTAGACGTCGGTCTCGAGTCCGCGACGGTCGGCGAGATCCATCTAGGTACCCTCCGGTGGCCTCGAGGTACCTGTCTTTCGATCGGCCGTCTGGTCGTCTGTCGAGAGGACCTTTTCGTCCCGACTCGAGAGTTCCCGCTGTGGGTACGGGATGGTGATCCCCTCGGCCTCGAAGGTCCCCTTGATGGCCGAAATCGCCGCCGTCTTCGCCCGGGTCGCCCTGCTCGCCGTCGGGTCCTCGATCCAGAAGCGAACGCCGAGGACGACCGCGGAGTCGCCGAAGCGTCGCGTGACGACGCCGGGTTCGTCCGCTGGGACCTCGAGGTCCTCGATCGCCTCCCGAGCAAGCTGAGAGGCCCGATCGACGTCCGCCCCGTAGTCGACGCCGACCTCGATCTCCACGCGCAGTCGGCCGTTCTTCGAGCGGTTGGCGACCATCGTCGAGCCGACCACGTCGTTGGGGACGACGACGAACTCGCCGTCGAAGGTGCGAATGCGGGTGTTGACGATCGAGATGTCGGTGACGATCCCCTCCCGGTCGTCGATTTCGACCCAGTCGCCGATCTCGAAGGGCCGGGAGAACATGAGCACGAAGCCGGCGATCACCGATCCGAGGGTCTGGCGGGCGGCCATCCCGAGGACGATCCCGAGGAATCCGGCCCCGACCAGCAGACCCCCGAGGTCGTCGGTCCAGACCGAGAGGACGAACACGAGCGCGACCGACCAGAGGACGACCTGTGTGACCCGGTGGGTGACCTCGTGTTGGTGTTCGGTGACGCTCACCGAGGAGTCGAGGACTTGCCGGAGGAGCCGACGGACGAACCGCGCGAGGATGGACGTCCCCACGAGAACGACGAAAGAGACGATCACCCGGGCGACGAAGTCTCCACCCAGGTCGTACTCGGCGTAGAGTTGCCTCGCCTCGCCGGTCTGGCCCCACACGCCGAGGATTACCGCAAGCGCGAGAACGAACGTCCCCACGAGGACGACGGTCGTCACGACGTCGGCGTAGACGGGACGGATCCGGTCGTTGAGCCACCTCTGGAGGGACTGCGAGGAGAGGGCGACGGCGACGGAGACCGCGGCGGCGACGAACGTGACCGCAAGCCGTGCGTTCGTCGTGGTGAACTGTTCTGCGAGCCAGTCGAACGTGGTGAGCGGTTCGAGCATCGGAGTGGGGCTAGTCGTCCTCGAGGCCGCTTTCCTCGAGTGCGAGGGTCGCGAGGGAAGCGAACTCCGCCGGTGTCATGGCGTCGGCCCGCTTGCGAAGGAGTTCCTCGTCTGCGGCCTCGACGACGGCGTCGGGATCCGCGAGCCCGGAGATGTGTGGCGTGTTCCGGATCGCGTTCCGGATCGTCTTCCGTCGCTGGGTGAAACAGGCCTTGACAAAGCGGAGGAAGAACGCCTCGTCGTCGACCTCGTAGTCGGGGTCGCGGGGAACGGTCCGGATCACCGCACTCTCGACGGCCGGCGGCGGCGAAAACGCGTCCTTGGGCACCGGCTCGACCAGTTCCACGTCGGCGTAGTGCTGGGTGGATACCGACAGCCGCCCGTACTCGCTGGTTCCGGGTTCGGCGACCATCCGCTCGGCGAACTCCTTCTGGAACATCAACACCGTCGGGCGCTTCTCGGGTAACAGTCGGAACGTGATCCCACTCGAGACGCTGTAGGGGAGGTTCGACACCGACGCGGTAAACGTCGGGAGGTCGACCTCGAGGGCGTCGCCGGCGATCACCGTCAGCCGTCCCGCTGTGATCTCCGCGGCGAACTCCTCGCGAAGAAACGAAGCGAGCTCTCGATCCCGTTCGACGACCGTCACCCGCTCGGCCACTGCCAGCAGTCGATCCGTCAGGGCCCCGGTTCCGGGGCCGATCTCTAAGACGTGACTCGCGTCGCCGTCGACCTCCGCCAGGTAGGTCGGGAGTCGATCGAGGACGCGGTCGTCGACCAGAAAGTGTTGATCGCGGTCGGGGTTGCCACGTACGCCGGCGCGGGCGAGCAACCCGTCTGGGTCTCTCATCGACGCCGGCTAGACGGTCGATCGGTGTAAACGCACCGTCTCGAGGTCGGTACCCTCGGTGTCACTCCTCGCCTTCGCGCCGGCCGACGAAGATCTTGTACTTTAGGTCCTCCTCGCGCAACTCCTCGAGGATGCGCTCGGCGAGGATCTCGTCGGGGTCGTGGAGGCCGGAGACCCGGTCCTCGAGGTCCTCGAAGCTCTCGAAACGCCCACGCTTTCGTTTCTCGAGGATGGCGTTTCGGAGTTTCTTGCCGATACCCGGAAGAAGATT
>LKNC01000109.1 GCA_001564255.1 Natrialbaceae archaeon Tc-Br11_E2g1 | reverse complement strand
GGACCGTCGTTCCCGGCTGGACGGCGACCTCCGCACGAGATGGGTTCACCCGCCCGTCCTCGAGGTCGTCGATTCCGAGCACCTCGACGATCCGCTCTGTCGACCCGTACTCGCTTTCGGCCCTGAGCGGGAAGGTCACGTCGGTCGCGACGGGGAAGGTCGGGTGGTAGAAGTCGTGTGTTTCCGTCGTCCCGGGCGCGACCGTCCGCTCCCAGGTGAACCGCCGTTCGTCGCCGATCAGGAGATCGATCGCCGGGCGGATGGCGTCGACACCCGTGTTCTCGACCACGAGGGACCCCTCGAGTGGGTCCCCGGCCTCGACGGGATCGTTCGTTTCTCGAATCGCGATGGAGACATCCTCGGCGTTGGCCGGATATGTCGTCGACATCGTGAACAGTCCGATCCCCGACCCCACAGCCAGGAGATAGCGTCGTCGATCCATGGGTCGGGATACACCACCTTCCAGCAATACAATTTTCAAAGATTTTCAACCGGTATGAAGATGGGAGAACGACTGTCGTCGATAGTGGACCGTCATCGGTCCATCGATGGGTCGGCCCGACTCGTTTTATCGATGGCGGTCGAACCGTCGGGTATGGAGTACGTCACGCTCGGCAACACCGGCACGACGGTATCACGACTGTGCTTTGGCACCTGGCGTTTCGGGAAACGCCACGGCGACGTCCTCGAGACGGACAAAGAGGAAGCCCACGACCTGCTCGACGCCTGTTGGGATCACGGGGTCAACTTCATCGACACGGCGAACGTCTACGGCGATCCCGACGGCACGAGCGAGGAGTGGATCGGCGAGTGGCTCGGGAGCTACGACCGCGAGGACGTCGTCATCGCCTCGAAGGTCTACTTCCCCTTCGACGGCTGGGGTGACCCACGCCCCAACGATTCGGGACTGGGACGCAAGCACATCCGCAGACAGATCGAAGGCACCCTCGAGCGACTCGGGACGGACTACCTCGACTGCTATTATATCCACCGCTGGGACGACGAGACACCCATCGAGGAAACGCTCTCCGTGCTCACCGACCTCGTCCGCGAGGGCACAGTCCACCACCTCGGCGCGTCCACGATGGCCGCCTGGAAACTCACCAAGGCGCTGTGGACCAGCGACGTGGAGGGGCTCGAACGGTTCGACGTGACCCAGCCGATGGTCAACGCCGCCCATTACGACGCCGTCGACGACTACCTCGCGGTCTGTGCCGACCGGGACCTCGCGGTCTGTCCGTACTCGCCGCTGGCCGGCGGCTTTCTGACGGGCAAGTACGACCGAACGGAGGACGGCACCGTCGAAGCGCCCGACGGCTCCCGGGGAACACTCACCGAGACGTTCGGGGACCGGTACGCGACCGATCGAGCCTGGGCGGTCCTGGAAGCCGTCGAGGCGGTCGCCGACGACCTCGAGGCCACCCCTGCTCAGGTATCACTACGCTGGTTGATAGAGCAAGATCGGTTTACCTGCGTGCCGATCGTCGGCGCGCGAACGCCGGCGCAACTCGAGGAGAACGTCGGGGCGGTCGACCTCGAGCTCACGGACGAACAGTTCGAGCGGATCGAGACGGCCCGTGGGAAGGAAAGCGATAGTTAGTAATTTGTTTGTTGAATAAAAGGGGTTTGAATAATAGAAGGGGATCATCCGCCGGTGGTAGAGGACCGCGAGGAACCGGACTGTGGTCCGGACGTGATCGAAAAACCGGTAGATGCTGGCGGGCGAAAACCTGCCAAGGTTTTGCTCCGACAGTACTAGAACGCCAGCACGTCGACGAAGATGGCGACGAGCACGGCCCCGAGAAAGGCGTTCGAGGCGTGGAAGGCCCGGAACGCGGCGGGCTCGCTTTGTTCGAAGTGGAGCCGGACGGCGGCCCACAGGAAGACGCCGCCGAAGACCACGACTGTCGCGGCGTAGAGGATTCCGAGGGTGGTGATCCAGGCCAGTGCGATGGCGGAGGCGAGCGTCGCGCCGATGTAGTAGATGATGTGTTTTCGCGTGGTCGTCTCCCCGCGGACGACGGGCAACATCGGGAACCCACCGCGGGCGTAGTCGTCGCGGTAGGCGAGTGCGAGGTTATAGAAGTGTGCGGGCGTCCACAGGAAGATGAGGCCGGCCAGCGCGAGTGCGGGCAGGCCGATCTCGTTGGTGACTGCCGCCCAGCCGATCAGTGCGGGAAGCGCGCCGGCAGCGCCACCGAGGACCGTGTTCTGGACGGTGTGTGGTTTGAGCAACAGCGTGTAGACGACGCTATAAAAGAGGATGGCTGCCAGACCGAGTGCCGCGGCGAGTGCGTTGATCGTGAGGAAGGCGGCGATCGACGCCACAGAGAGGAGCAAGCCGAAGGCGACGGCGTTTCGCACGGGTACCAGATCGTTGACCAGCGGGCGATCGGACGTGCGGTTCATCCGCTCGTCGACGTCACGCTCTAGGACGTTGTTGAAGGTCCCGGAGGCACCGATCGAGAGCACACCGCCGAGCAGCGTCGCGCCGACGGTGTAGGCGTCGAGTGTGGCCTCGCCGGCGGCGGCCAGCGCCATCCCCGCGGCGGCGACCAGACAGAGCAGCCACATCAGGCGTGGCTTCATCATCTCGAGGTACGCCCCGGCGGTGAGTTTCGCTCGAGCGAGTCGGTTCGAAGGCAGGGTCGGTTCGGGCCTCGGGTCGAGTTCCTCGACCGGCACCGGTTCGGGTTCCGGGTCGACGTCCTCGTCGTCGCTGCCGGTCGTGTCCTCTAGCTCCCAGGCGAGTGCGAGGACGACGACGCCGAACGTGGCGACGCCGAGGGTCAAGTGGAGTCCGGGAGCGATCGCGTCCGACCCCATCGTCGCGGTGACGCCGCCGATCCCGACCTGGATCAGGTAGAGGACGGAGCCGGCGGTGAGAGTGTACCTGACGCGAGCGGAGACGCCGTCGCCGAGCCACGCGACGACGACGGAGGCTGCGACGAGTACGCCGACGAGGACGGCTGCCAGGCGGTGGCCCCAAACGATAGTCAGTTCGATCTGGCTCAGCGGATCCGCGGGCGTGTGACAGAGCGGCCACGTCGAACACGACGACGCAGCACCCGTAAGCGACGTGGTCGCACCGATCACGAGCAAGAGGTACACGCCGAGTGCGGTCGCTGCGAGCAGTCCCGAAAAACGCGGTCGTGTCCCGATCGGCCGGGGGAGTGCCTCGGATGCCACGGTCCTTCTAGAAGATTGGAGCGATCGTACTTATCACTCTCGTTTTCCCCACTCTTGCTTACATTCCCATGTCCTCGGCAGCCTCGGGAACCGGCAGGTCGTGTGGCGAGACGCCCAGCCGCTCCGCGGCGTGGTCGAGTGCCATGTCGAAGCCGTAGTAGCGCTCGAGTTCGTCCCCATCGGCCGTCTCCCTGACTTTCAACATGGCGTAGCCGTCGACGTTTTGGGCGATCGCCGCCCGGTTCCCCTCGCGGTCGAACTCGAGGAGCCGTTCGGCGTCGGTTTCGCTGTACGTCGCGGTTATCCCATCGTGTTCGGCGACCCGTTGGTCGGTCATAGACGTACCTGAGGAGTGGAGGAAAGCCAAGCTGTCGGTTTCGGTCGGCCGTCCACCGACGTGGGAGTTGACGACGACGCTTGCCGATGGCGAAGGTTCGAGGGCGAACCCCGGGCGGTCCGTCTCCCCCTCATAATGATGGCTATGACTGTTTACCGGTAAGACCGCAAGGGATGTCGCGGTCTCACCGGTAACGACTCATAGCCGTCGTTATCAGTGATCACTCGACGGAGAGTTTCTCCTCGGGACTCTCCCCCTCGTCGTAGCCGGGGAGGTCCTCGACGAACCGTTTGACGATCGTCTCCTCGGCACGGTGGAGCGTCTCACTGCAGGTCGACTTGGCGATCCCGAGGTGATCGGCGAGTTCCGAGAGCGAACACCGCCGTGGAGTGTCGTAGTAGCCACGCTCGACGGCCCTGAGCACGAGTTCACGTTGACGCCCGGAGAGGAGCCGATCCTCGTGGAACCGTTCGGCGACCTGTTCGACCCGGAACTGGAAGCCAAAGCGTTCGAGTCGTTCGGTGAGTTCGGAGAGCTGTTCCCGGGAACCAGTCGCCTCGACGGTCGCCTCGCCGTCACTGATCTCGACTGGAGACCGGATCGGTATACCGGCCTCCCGTGAGCAAAAGAGAAGAAGTGGCGTGGTCGTCTCGAAGTGGACCGTCGCTTCCCGTTCGTTCCACGTTACGAGTGTGAGTTCCGCGATCTGGGGGTGGTCGTTCATCGACTCGACGATTTCGGGTGCTCCCTCGCCGGTGAGACTCACGAGGGCAAATCCCGATTCGTTCCCCAGAACGGTCGCGAGGATCCGGAACGTCGCGTCCGGAAAGGTCGTCGATACCTGCGTTATCCACACGTGATCCGGCAGCGTGATCGCGAGTGTCGCCCGTGTCATTGCGAACGTGTTCGGGACACCCGGAGGTAAACCATATGATGGCCGCGTTCGTTCGCCCTGGCCGACATCGACATCGCTATTTCGGTCGTCCCTGGAATGTGGTCCGTGACAGCCACGGACAGCGATACGACCGAACGGCGATACCTCGAGTCGATCGAGGTCACGAGCGCGGTCGCCCGGAGACTGCTCGTCGTCTCGATCGCCGCGTTCGTCGCCGTCGTCGGGGTCGGAGACCTCCTCTTCGCCCGGCTCGGGACGCCGGTTCAGCCGGTGGCGATCACGGCCGGTTCGCCACTCGAGGTCCTCCTCGGGGTTGCGGTGCTCGTCGGTCTGCTCGTCGTCGTGGTCGTCCCCCACGAGTTACTCCACGGCGTGTTCATGGCCCGCTACGGCGGCGATCCGGAGTACGGGATCGGCGTCCGTGGACTCCTCATGCCCTCCGCCTACGCCCGGACCAGGGGATCGATCTACACCCGTAACCAGATGTTGATCGCCACGCTCGCGCCGCTTTTCGTACTCACGGGTGGTGGGTTCGCCCTCGCTGTGCTCACGGGACGACCGCTGCTCGTCGTCCCCGCCGCTGCCAACGCCGCGGGCTCGGTCGGTGACCTCTGGATCGCCGCCCGGATCCGGCGGTATCCAGAGCGCGTCCGCGTCGCCGAACCGCCGGAGGGGTACGACGGCGACGTGGCGGTCTACGGCTTCCCGGACACGGACCGTGACGAACCCGGCGCTCACTCGAGGGGGGCCACAACGTGGCTCTACGGGACCGCCGGGACGCTCACCCTCGCCGTCGCGGCGCTTTTCGCCTCGGTCGTCGTCTCCCTGGCCGTCGGCTCCGGGACCGTCGTCCTCGAGGTCCCCCTCTTCGATGGCCCCCTGTTCAGACACGAACTCCCCGGGCCCGGCCGCGGGGCGTTCCTCGCCGTCGACTTCCCGGCGCTTTTCACGCTCTCGGCGGTCGGTGGACTCGGCTGGCTCCTCGCCTCGAGGGGACTGAGATCCGGATCGTAACGCTCGAACCGGTCCGGAACGAACTGCGACCATGGCGAAGTGGCTCCACAGCGGCAGACGACGGGACATCTGTGCGTTGCTCGCAGCCGAGAGCGAACTGCGAAGCCAGCAGGTGAAATCGCGACTCGAGTCCCACTACGACGAACGCATCGAACCGAAGTCCTTCTACGCCTCGCTGTCCGCGCTCGTCGAGGCGGGGTTCGTCGAGACGCGAACCGAGGGGATCTACGACGTCTACGCCCTGACGGCGGCCGGCGAACGACGCCTCCGCGAACACTACACGTGGCTCGGGGCGTGTCTCGAGGACGGTGACCTCGGCTGATCGACCGGCGGATACCGTCGGCCGTGTGGACGGAAAGGGCCCAACACTCCGCCGGGCGTCGTCCGTGAGATTATTCCATCAGTACCGTACGTCGAAGTGGCTTGGACTGACTCTCAAAGAAAAGCTGTCGGGAGTTTTAGCGATTCAGAAGTAACGAGACCAGAGAAAAGTGGTTCCTACACTTGGGGGCTACTCTGGAACGTTACGTCAACTTCGACATCGCTTCCTTCCCCATCGGCGAACGTCGCGACGAACGGGTACGCTCCTTGACTCCAGTCGGTTTCGACTCCGTCTATTTCGTCTTCCAAGAAGTCGTAGTGATCTTGGTACTCCCAGGTGGCTGTTTCGTCGTTGATCTCCATCGTCACCGCCTCGGGACCGAAGGTCACCGTCCAGCCACCGATCTCGTCACCCAGACCGTCTGCAGCGTACCTTCGGAGCACATCAGGTCGGGACAGGCGCTGCCCGACGCCGGCCCGTGCCGGTCGGTCTTCCCGGGTGTTGAACCCCGCGTAAGCGGTCTCGAGGAATCCAAACAGCGACGACTCTTCGTTCTCGAACTCCGACGCACGCCACTCATTGAACCGCTCCTGTGCGATGAGGCCAACGAACACCGACGAGTTGCCTTCCAGTCCACCGATGTCGACTTCACCAGTCACCGTCACGTCCTGTTCAAGTGGGTAGAATGCTCTCGATGGATCGATTGCCTCGAACAGGCTTTGCTCCTCTGGTCCCAGATCGGTCCGCTCACCAGCGATGGTGACGGTGTCTGGAACGGGTGCGGCATCCTCGCTCAGATCGGCGTCGGCGTGGATGACGATCTCGTCGTTTTCGAGCAGTTGCTCTCCCTCCTTGAGTCCCTTTGTCATCACGCGCATACCGATACACTTGCACTCACCAACTTTGAGCCGAAACGCGTCCTCCGGGCTATCGACTCTTGCATCCGAATCGTCGGAATTGTAGAACTGTACCCTCGGTAGGTCCCCTTCGTACTTATCTGGCGTTTCGGAGAGTTCGTCATCGTCCTCCGCTTCGATCCAGATACCAACGGTCTGTTTCCCCTGGTTACAGATCTGGAAGAGGTTGTCGAAGTAGGTAAACGAGTTGGAGTTGACACCCTGTCCAGGATTCGCGCCGTTGGCGGGGACGTCAGTCGGATTATCCTCCGACATGTCGATCGCGAGGTGCGTCTCCTCTTCTGGGAAGTCCGGATCGATGTAGCTGCTGTTTGGACTTCCCGGACACCGATCCAGACCCAGATACGCGTCTGGATCCGCTGCGACTTCGATCTTTGCGTCTCGTTGCGATTCGATCCGTGTGAACGCGCCGGATCCGAGCAGTGCACTCCCACCGAGTGCGCTGCCGCCGACTCCGAGCATGAATTTTCTGCGGTCCATAGTGTATCACCCGCGTTCGCGTCCACGATGGGCGGACGTCGTGTCCTCCACCGTGACCGAACGCGACACTCGAGGCGTCCACGGACTCCCCCTTGTGTATACACTGTCAGGAGGGATGACAGGCATCGACAGCAGAACCGACAGCCGATGCCTGTCGATCTCTACGCGCCTGTTATCTGAATCGATGACTGTCCCGTCGGGAAACAACATTCCCCTGCAATACTCGAGTGACTGGTAACGAGCGTGTTCTGTCCGCCCTCGAGGACAGTATCAGTTCTCCGACGGTCGGCTGAAAGAACCTGTCACAGACACAGGGAGCGATTATACACGTTTGCGGGGAAAGATCTTTGTGAGTCCTCGAGGGTGTCCATCGTCTTCGTCGGCGCCAATAGAGGGCGGGAGACACTCGAGACGGTATGCGCTCGCTGAAAGTCGTCGATAGCTAACCGTCTTCTTGCAGGGAGTCAATGTAAATACGCCCGAAACTGGTGGGGGTTCCCGTGTGTATCGACGTGATCATGCCTCGAGATAGTCAGCATACGGCGGTGATACGATGAAACGGCGAGCGTTCTTGACCACGATAGGCGCTGGAAGCGTCGGTACGGGTACCCTCGTCGGCACCGGCGGGTTCTCCCGCGTGCAATCACAACGGCGGGTCAAACTCGAGGTCGGTCCGAGGGACGATCGGGCCGGGATCAGTTTCGTCGCGTTCTGTGCTCCGGACGAGGACGGTCTCACCGATGAAGACGTTACCAGGGTCGAGGCTACCGAGTTCAAGCAGGACGGGGATCCGATCGCCCTCGAGTGGGAGTCGGACGTGGGGATTCGATCTGTGGTACTCTTCGGTGGTAACGAGTTCTTCAACTTTCCCGAGGTAAACGACACGTCGGGTGAGGTAGAGATGGGTGAGCGCGGAACGGGTGAGCCGGGCCCCGGAGAGCCAGGACCGCCGGAGGATCCGGGGCAATCCGACGGCCAGCACCCGAGTACGCCGTGTGCGTTCGAGGGGGGGACGTGTGGTGTCAAGTACGAGCCGCCGGACGATCCGGAAACTGAGGAGTTCGAGTTCGACGACTCGACGTGTTAACTGGGGCGTCTCTCTCCGGTTGTGAAATCCACGGATCACCCGACCCGTGGTCGTCTACCGGGTGAATTACCTCGGGAGAAGAGAGTATGGTGTGCCTGTATTTGCTCTCGATTGGCCTGCTGTGGTGACACGCGCTGAATATAAAAGCCCCACTACGTCGTCCGCCCAGCCGAGCAGGTGGGTCCGGAACCCTCGACGCTTCAGATAGACAATGAAACGACGCAAGTTCATCGCCGGAGTCGGTGGCGCGAGCCTCGGGGCGAGCGCCCTCG
>LKNC01000108.1 GCA_001564255.1 Natrialbaceae archaeon Tc-Br11_E2g1 | reverse complement strand
GGCGGGCGGTCGTCGAGGGGCGGGTCAGCGTCTCGCCGGTCGCCGTTCCCTACGCCGGCGGGGAGCCCGACGTTCTGTCGGATCTTCTCGGTGAGTACGCCGATCGCCCCGACTCGCGGGCCCGATAGCCCGAACCGATACCAGTCCGGAGGACGAACGAGAGATATGACCGAAATCGAGATCGAATACTGCGTTCCGTGTGGGTTTCTGAGCCGAGCAGCGGACGTTCAACACGCACTGCTTTCGACCTTCGGTGAGGACCTCGAGGCCGTCACCCTGCGGACGGGCGACCACGGCGTCTTCGTCGTCCGCGTCGACGGCGAGGTGGTCTTCGACAAGGCCGAAGACGAGTACGACGTCGACGGGATCGTCCGGACGGTTCGCCGGCGGCTGTAGCCGCCTCGGGGTTGCGGTGACCCCGCATGTCCCACCCATCGTCGTACGGTCCGTTGTGATTCGTTCCCGGTGGTCGCCGCCCCGTCCGGGTCGATCACGGGTAAACCGGTCTCCCGGTCCGTCTCAGTGCTCGACGAACTCGATCAGGATACCGCCAGTCGATTTCGGATGCAAGAACGCGACGGTGTGACCCCACGCGCCCGGGCGGGGTTCCTCGTCGACCAGGTCGATGCCCATCCCGCGAGCGCGCTCGAGTGCGCCCTCGATGTCCGCCGTCGCCAGCGCGAGGTGGTGGATGCCCGCCCCGTTTTCCTCGACGTACCGGGCGATCGTCCCGTCCTCGAGGGGCTCGAGCAGTTCGAAGTAGCCCGCACCCGTCTCGAGGAAGATCACTTTCATGCCGTCGAACCCCTCTTCGTGGACGACGTCGACCTCGAACAGTTCCGAGAACAGCCCGGCGAGTTCGGTCGCGTCGTCGGTCGCGATGCCTGCGTGGTCGAAGTGCATGGGTACGCGAACGAAACTGGGTGTGAAAACAACTCCGTTTGTCGACGCTCACACGCGACGAGCGGGAAGCCGACGATCGTGACACTCCGGTGTAACGGGACTAATGTAGGACGGATCCATACGCCTTCGCGATGGCAGTGGCCGACGAACGACGCGAGGGCTGTGACGGTGAGTTCCCGCGGGCGAACCTCGAGGACGTCGTCTTGCCCGACGGGGTCGTCGTCACCGAGGTGGCGATGCGGGAATCGAGAGCACGCGAGATCCTCGATGTCGGGCCGGCGGCGACGGAGGCGGAGGTCCGGAATGCGTTCTTCCAGCAGGTCAAACACGCCCATCCCGACCGGGAGACCGGGAGCAGGTCGGCGTTCAAGCTCGTCAAGGAAGCCTCCGATCGGCTGAACTAGTACCGACCCCGGCGTCGACCGATGAGTGCAATCGGATGACAGCCATCGATTTCACCCACCAGTTCAGGCCGGGCCCACGACTATTGTTCCGGTATGCTCTCGCGTCGAACGAACCCGATCGTCGCCGGATCGAAGTAGTACCTCGACATACAGGTGTCACAACTCGCCGTCAGGGGTTTTCCGTGTTCTTTGAGTTTCCGGAGTTTCGACTGGCCGCGTTCGATCTCGAGGGTGACCGGATGTGCGCAGTTCGGAACGGTACACGGGAACCGAATGTACCAGTCCGGAACCGAGAGCGACCCGAGCGGTGCGAGTTCGTCCCGGAGCGCCGAGAGGATATAAAAGATCGTCACGGAGGGACGCTCGCGATCGATCCTGACGCCCTCGAGGTCGTCTATGAACCCACCGACGTAGCGGTCGTCCTCGTAGAGGGGGAGAACCGGGATCCCTTTGGCGACGGCGTACCCGATCTCCTGGTTTACCCACTCGTCGGTCGCCGCCGTCTCGGTGAGCACTGCGACGACGACGTCGCTGTTGGCGAGTCGACCCTTGAGACGCTTCCGTGCTGACCCCGAGTCGGCTTCCTCGAGGGCGACGTGGACGCCGAACGGGAAGTTCTTGACCGTAGAGAACAACTCCTCGACGAGTCCGAGGTCCGGTGGGGCATGGGAGACGTACACCTGTTCTCCTGTCATTGGGTGAACGTCTCTGCTCCGGGGAAATCAACCTAACTGTCCATACTCGACCGTTTCATGTCCCTCCCGACGCGTACTCGACGGTCGAGAGGACCCGCCTCGAGAACTCGATCTCGTCTATCGACTCGTACAACTCCTCGAACCACCCGGCCTCGACGTACCAGGTGCCACGCCCGTCCCCGTCGACCGTCCGGGAGGTCGCCTCGAGGCGCTTTGGGGACCACCCCTCGCGTTCGTCGACGGCCGCGAGCAGGGTTCGGACGACCAGTCCCACCTCGTCGCTCGTGACGCGCCCCCCCGGAGCGACGGTTTCGTACTCGATGTGGATGGTCTCCTCGGTCTCGCTCCAGTCGGTGGCGTAGATCCCCTGGCCCATGAGCCGGTTCTCGAGTGTGACTGCCAGGGGCCGGTCGGCTGTCATGGGTGGACCTACGGGATGGATTCGCAAATGGCTGTGGGGCGACGAGCGAGCATTATACACACTGATATAGATTGTTGGGCATAATACTCGATTCGCCCGAAAACAATATGTGGGGTGGTGTTCGTACAGTCTCCCAATGAGTAGTGAAGACATACCCAAGGCGCCGGAACCGGACACCCTCGAGACGTATCCGCAGTTCGCCCTCTCGTGTCTGTACGACGACGACGAACCCGCGGAGGTGACGATCGTCGACGAGACCGCAGGCCTCGAGTCCGCCTGGGTCACGATCGACCACGACGCGGTCGTCTCACTCGACCGCACGCTTTGAGATCCCCCACACGACTGAAGTCGTGGGCGTTCTCCTGTTTTTCCTGTAAGACCGTTCGATCGGATCGCTACGCTTTTTGGCCGTGCCCCCCTCCCGACGTTCGTGAGGACACTCGAGGCCCATCACGTCGGTATCACCGTCTCGGATCTCGAGTGCACAGTCGAGTTCTACCGGGACGTCCTCGGTCTCGAGGTCCTCGATCGCTTCACAGTCGACGGGGAGGCGTTCGCTTCGGCCGTCGGCGTCGACGGGGCCGCCGGGACCTTCGCCCACCTCGAGGGCGGTGGTGTCCGGATCGAACTGGTCGAGTACGATCCCGACGGCGAGGACGGGCGGGCCGACGCGATCAACCAGCCCGGCGCGACACACGTCGGCTTCGCCGTCCCCGACCTCGAGGGGTTCTACGAAGGCCTTCCCGAGGACGTCGAGACGATCAGTGAACCACGAACGACGGCGAGTGGCACCCGGATCTGCTTTCTGTTGGACCCGGAGGGGAACCTGATCGAAGTTCTGGAGACGTAGGGTGTCGGCAGGGCCCCCGCCGACCCAACGGTTTTTGCCCGCGCGAGCGAACGTCCCCCCATGGCCGAAATCGACGTCGACACCCTGTTACCAAGCGGCCGGATGATCGAAGGCGCACTCGAGGGCGACGTAACCCAGATCCACCGCGGTCAACAGTACGCAGAGGAGGGGGACACCTTCGAGGTCGACGGTGAGTCCTTCGAGGTCGTCGAGATAACCGATCGCACACTCGGTGAGTTGACCGACGAGGACGCCCGTGCGGAGGGTATGCGTGACCTAGCGCAGTATCGGCAGGTTCTAGACCGGGCCCACGACGACTTCGAGTGGGACGACGACTCCGAGATCGTCCTCCATCGCTTCGAGCGCCAGTAGCGGGCGGTTGGACGGGGACTTATGGCTCCGTCGCCTCGAGTGTGAGCTATGACTGTCGTCCTCGCCGGCGTCGGCGCAGACACCACCAACGTCGGCACGCTCGCCCCGCTGTACGACGACGGGCGCTTCGAGTACGTCCCGATCCCCGAGAAAACCCGCGAGACGACCGAGACTGCCACCGTGGGCTCGTGGGCCCTGCGTTATGACGACCGTACCGCGGCGGACCTGACGACCCGAATCGACCCACAGCCGATCGGCGACGGCGAGAGCGCCGTTACCGGGGCGGCCCTCGAGTCGTGGCCGCTCCATCGTGACCCGAACTTCGCCGCGCTCACCTACGGCGAACACCGCGAGCGCTACGTCTCCCGACTCCGCACCCTCGAGGACGGGGACGTCGTCGGCTTCTACGCGGGCCTGCGCCGGCCCGACGGCGGGCGGGCACACCGGTACCTGATCGGCTATTTTACCGTCGGGACGGTCGACGTCATCACGCCCGAGACCCCACGGGAGGAGTGTGAACGGATCCTCGAGGCTCACGCCGGGAACGCCCACGCGAAACGCGCACGAGGTGGAACGCTCTACCGCGAGGAGAAGACGGTCGCCCTCGTGGCCGGCCGGGAACCCGGCGGGCTGTTCGAGCGCGATCCCATCCGGATCAGCGACTACTACGTCAAAGCGGGCAACGAGCGTGCCCAGTACTACCTGCGTGAGGAGGTCCGCGAGGCGTGGCGGATCGTCGAGGGGGGCGACAACATGACCTTCAAACCCGCCTACCGGTGTGACCTGTCGGGTCCGGCGTTCGTCGATCGGGTCGGCCGACCCGGAACGCGGGCGGGCCTCGAGTCGGGTTCGGACGGCTGCGGGTGAGAACGCGCCCGTCGACGCCGATCCCCTCGCGTGGTGTCACGATCCGACGGCCCACCGTAACAGGACGCCCCCGTCCATCCGTTCGACGGCCTCGAGTGTGAGTTCCGGAAAGTCCTCGAGAAACCCCTTCCCGTCGGCGAGCGTCGGCGCGTCCCGCCCGCCGACGACCGTCGGCCCGACGAACACCGAGAGCTCGTCGACCAGCCCGGCCTCGAAAAGCGAGAAGATGAGTTCGCCCCCGCCCTCGACCATCACCGTCCCGAGACCGGCGCGCTCGAGTTCTCCGAAGGCCGCCTCGAGGTCGACGCGCTCCTCGCCGGCGGTAACGATCTCGAGGTCCGCCGCCGCTCGTGTCAGTTCCGCCAGTCGCTCGGCCGGCGCGCTCTCGCCCACCAGCAGGTAGGTCTTTGCGGCGTCGTCGATCACTTCGGCGTCCGTGGGGGTGCGCGCCGTAGAGTCGACCACGACGCGGGCGGGGTGGGCGGGGTCGCCGGCCTCGAGGCGCTGGTCCCGGAGGGCGGCGTCTTTGACCGTGAGGTGTGGGTCGTCGGCGAGGACGGTCCCGACGCCGACGACGACCGCGTCGCTTTCGGCGCGCAGGCGGTCGACGCGGGCGAAGTCGGTCTCGCCGCTGATGGCGATCTGTTCGCGGCGTCTCGAGGAGAGCTTTCCGTCCGCGCTCATCGCGGCGTTGACGACGACGTTCATATCGCCACTGCGTGGCGACTGCTAAAGAAGACGGCGGCGGAAAATCTCATGGATTTTGGTCCGTCAGTATCGCTTCCACCCTGCCGCGGCAACGTTTTTTAAGGGTTCCGGACGAAAAGCCGGTGATGGATCTCGACACTCATGCCGAGGATCTCGCCTCCGACCTCGGTGTCGACAAAGAGGAGGTCAAAGCGGATCTGTCGAACCTCGTCGAGTACAGCGTGCCGATCGACGAGGCAAAACAGAGTTTGCGACGGAAGTACGGCGACGACTCGGGTGGCGGCGCCACACCGTCGACGGTCGACGTCGGCGAGATCACGCCCGACTCGAGTAACGTCACCGTCACCGCACGGGTGCTGAGCGCCGGGAAACGGTCGATCCGCTATCAGGGGTCGGACCACGTCATCGTCGAGGGGCGACTCGCCGACGACACCGGCGTCGTCGACTACACCGCGTGGGAGGACTTCGGGCTCTCGCCGGGGGAGACGATCACCGCCGGCAACGCCTCCGTCAGGGAGTGGGACGGCGAACCCGAACTCAACCTCGGGGAGAGCACATCGATTTCCTTCGAGGAAGAGTCCCTCGAACTCCCCGGGGGGAGTTCCTACGAGATCGGCGGCGAGGCCGACCTGGCCGACCTCGAGACCGGCGACCGCGCGAGGACCCTCGAGGTACAGGTCTTAGAGTGTGAGCGTCGGACCATCGACGGCAGAGACGGCGAAACGGAGATTCTGAGCGGCGTCTTCGGCGACGAGAGCGGCCGGCTGCCCTTTACGAACTGGGATCCGGCCCCGGAAATCGAGGAGGGTGCGTCGGTTCGTATCGAGAACGCCTACGTCCGGGAGTTCCGTGGCGTCCCCGAGGTCAACCTCTCTGCGTTCTCGACGGTGACCGCTCTCGAGGGTGAGGTCGACGTCGGGAGCGACGCCCCGGAGATGGCGGTCGGCGAGGCGGTCGCGGTCGGCGGCGTCTACGACGTCCGTCTGGTCGGCAACGTGATCGCCGTCCGGGACGGCTCGGGGCTGATCCAGCGGTGTCCGGAGTGTTCCCGGGTCGTCCAGAAAGGGCAGTGTCGCACCCACGGCGACGTCGACGGCGTCGACGACCTGCGCGTGAAAGCGATCCTAGACGACGGGACCGGGACCGTGACGGTCGTCTTGGACGACGAACTCACCGAGGACGTCTACGGGGGCACCCTCGAGGACGCCCTCGAAGCGGCCCGCGAGGCGATGGACCAGGAGGCCGTCGCCGACACGATCCGCGAGAAGATCGTCGGCCGGGAGTACCGCGTTCGCGGTCACCTCTCGGTCGACGAGTACGGGGCGAACCTCGACGCGAGTACGTTCGAGGAAAGCGACGACGATCCACAGGCGCGTGCCGAGAACTTCTTGGAGGTGATCGCATGAGCACCGACAGCGAGGGTGGCGGCCGGGAGATCGCCTACCGGATCTTCGCCGCCGAGTACGACGACGCGACGCTTTCACACACCGAAAGCGACGAGGAACGTGCACCCAACTACGTCGTCACGCCCACTGGCGCGCGGGCCAATCGCGTGTTCGTCGTGGGGGCGCTCACCGAGGTGACACGGGTAAACGAGGAGATGGTCCGGGCCCGCGTGGTCGACCCGACCGGCGCGTTCGTCGTCTACGCCGGCCAGTACCAGCCCGACGAACTGGCCTACCTCGAGCGGGCCGACCCGCCCCGTTTCGTCGCGGTGACCGGCAAAGCCCGGACCTTCCAGCCCGAGGACGGCGACCGGGTCTACACCTCCATCCGTCCCGAATCCATCGCGACCGTCGACGCCGACACCCGCGATCGCTGGATCGTGAACGCGGCCGAACAGACCATCGGTCGGATCGGGGAGTACGCGAGTGCCGCCGGGATCGACGCCCGCGGCGAGGACCTCACCGACGCCTTACTCGAGGCCGGCCTCGAGGACGGGCTCGCTCACGGCATCCCGCTTGCCCAGGACCACTACGGGACGACGCCGGCGTACCTCGAGGAACTTTCCGAACTCGCAGTCGACGCCGTCCGGGTCGTCGCCGGGGAACGCGAGCACGTCGGGAGCTTCGATCACCGCCCCGAGGACAGCCACCCCGACGCGCCGACGTTTGCCGACCTCGCCGGGATCGCCGATCCCGAGGCCGCGACCCCGGAGACGGGAACCGGCGACCTCGAGTCGACCGACGACACCGACCCGCCCGAGGCGGAGATCGGGGACGGGTCCGCCATCGAAGCCGCCGACGAGCCGGAGACGGACGCCGACACGTCGACGGCCGAAGCCGAGGACACAGTGGAGTTCGAGGACACACCGTCTCAGGGCGAGACGGCGGAAGCCGACCTCGGGGCCGACGAGGGCGACGACCTCGGCGACTTCGAGGCCGGCGACGGGATGTACGAGATGGACGAAGACGAACGCGAGCAGATCGAAGAACAGTTCGGCGCGGAGTTCACGACTGGAGCCGAGGTCGACGACCCCGGCGAGGCGGGGATCGACGTCCCCGAGCCGGACGAACTCGAGGGCGACCTCGAGTCGGAGACCGAGCCGGCGGACGGGGACACTGCCCCCGGGACGACTGTGGACCCGGCCGCGGACTCCACCGACGGCTCCGGGAGTGAGGCCCCCGAGTCGACGGGGGACGATACAGCGGAGGCCGTCGAAGACGTCGACCTGCAGGCGGTGGCCATCGAGACGATGGGCGACCTCGACGACGGGAACGGGGCCGACCGCGAGGCGGTGATCGATGCGGTCGTCGCCGGCACCGGGGCCGACCCCGAGGCGGTCGAGGACGCGATTCAGGACGCCCTGATGGGCGGGCAGTGTTACGAACCCGACGAGGAGACGCTGAAAGCGATCTGAATGGCTACCCGCCAGCCGATCCTCGAACCGATCCCCGGCGAGCCCGCCGCGACCGCGACCCTCGAGGGCGAGCGTGTGCTCGTGATCGCCGACTACCACGCGGGCTACGAGGCCGGCCTGCGTGCCGAACGCGGCGTCGACGCGCCGAGTCGGGCAGGTGAGCGTCGCGAGCGGCTACTGACGCTTCTCGAGCCCGGGATCGATCGGCTCGCCGTCCTCGGAGACCTGATGCACTCGATCGGCGGCCCGGGCGGGGCAGAACGGGGCGAACTCGAGGTCGCCCTGGAGTCGCTCCCGCCGGAGGTCGAGGTGACGCTCGTGAAAGGCAACCACGACGGCGCGATCGAGGAGTGGCTGCCGGACCTCGAGGTCGCTCCCGGAAACGGGGTTCGACTCGGCCCGCTCGGGCTCTGTCACGGCCACACCTGGCCCGCCCCCGAGGTACTCGAGGCGGAGG
>LKNC01000107.1 GCA_001564255.1 Natrialbaceae archaeon Tc-Br11_E2g1 | reverse complement strand
GGTCCTCGAGGGAGCCGACGCCGGCCTCGTGGACGTCGGCCGCCGCGGGCGCGAAGACGTCCCGGCCGTGGAAGGTCGAACTCGGGGACGGCCTCGAGCCGTCGGCCCGTTTCGGACGCAAGGCGACACGTTCGGTGTCGACGGTGAAGACCTCGAGGGGGTCGCCGAGTTCGCGGGCGGCGGGTGCGACGAGGCCGTTGTCGGGGGCGACGAGTGCGTGTTCGCCCGCTCGAACGACGATGGCGGCGCGGTCGGTGCCGACGCCGGGGTCGACGACGGCCAGGTGGACTGCCGGCGGGTAGTACGGGAGGACCTCACGGAGCCAGAACGCCCCGGCACGCACGTCCTGTCGTGGGAGATCGTGGGCGACGTCGACGATCCGGGCGTCGGTTCGCCGGGCGAGAACGCCCGTCATCGCCGCCGGGTACGGCGAACCGAAGTCCGAGGCGAGGGTGATCATCCGTCGCCGTTGGTGTCCGTCTCACAGACCATCCGCATCCGCTCTACACCGTCGATCTCCGCGACGACCTCGACGATCGCGTCGGGGACGAGCGGTTCCCACTCGCCACCGTCGACCATCCGCTCACGGACTTCCGACCCCTCTAAGACGTCGCGGTTGAACATCGGCGACTGGCGGACCTCGACGCCCGCCTCCCGAAAGAGCTGGATCACGAGCGGGTTGTTCGAGTAGGCGACGTCGAAGGCGGGGCTCATGCTCTGGACGTGACTGACCCACACCGAGTTCCGTTCGAGGTCCTCGATCGGGACTGCGTAGGTCACCAGCTCGTACTCGACCAGGGCCTTCGTGATCATCATGATACGCTCGCCGGCGGTGAACGGGTTGTACGCGGTGTGAGAGTCGCCGGCGCTGCCGATCCCGAGGACGAGTTCGTCGACGTCCTCGGCGATCCGTTCGACCATACTCAGGTGGCCGTTGTGAAACGGCTGGAAGCGCCCGATGTAGAACCCCCGGGTCATTTGTGTACACTCACCCGGCCTGGCGCTTAAGCGTGGCGAGTTTTGCTCGACCGCCCACGCCATCGGGGGAAGGCCGCCGGACAGCCACACCGGTGTAGAGGGCTCGTAGCCGTCGATTTCCGGACCTATCACAGTTGGCCGTATGGAGAAAGTATATCAGTGGCAGTCCCTTCGAAACAGGTACTGAACAGAGTTCTATGAGCAACGATACGAACGTTGACGACCCCTCCGACGACGCCAGCCGGGAGGAGTCCGACGAGGAGTCCTCGAGCGACCAGGGCGAAAGCTGGTCGGACCTCGACGAGGACGTCGATACCGACGTCGACGACGCCGCCGACGCCCCGGCAGGGGACTGGTCCCCGGAGGACGACGACCCCGGAGACGACGAGGTCGGCGACACCGTCGAGACGATCGACGACCTCGGGAGTGCAGTCGAGGTCGACGAAGGCGTCGAGATCGACGAGGAGATCGAAGAGGCCGACCTGGTCGGTGGCCTCAGAGTCGACTCGACCGACGACATCGAGGTTCCCGACAGACTCGTCGACCAGGTCATCGGACAGGACGAAGCACGTGACATCATCATCAAGGCCGCAAAACAGCGCCGGCACGTGATGATGATCGGCTCGCCCGGGACGGGCAAGTCGATGCTCGCGAAGGCGATGAGCCAGCTCCTGCCCAAAGAGGACCTTCAGGACGTCCTCGTCTACCACAACCCGGACGACGGCAACGAGCCGAAGGTCCGGACCGTTCCCGCCGGCAAGGGCGAACAGATCATCGAAGCACACAAAGAGGAAGCCCGCAAGCGCAACCAGATGCGCTCGATCCTGATGTGGATCATCATCGCGATCATCATCGGCTACTCCATCATCGTCGGCAACATCCTCCTCGGCATCCTCGCGGCCGGTATTATCTGGCTGATCTTCCGCTATACCTCCCGCGGGACCGACGCGATGGTTCCGAACATGATCGTCAACACCGCAGACCAGCGCACCGCGCCGTTCGAGGACGCCACGGGTGCCCACGCCGGCGCACTGCTCGGCGACGTCCGCCACGACCCGTTCCAGTCCGGCGGCATGGAGACGCCCAGCCACGACCGCGTCGAACCCGGCGCGATCCACAAGGCCAACAAGGGCGTGCTCTTCGTCGACGAGATCAACACCTTGGACGTCCGAACCCAGCAGAAGCTGATGACGGCGATCCAGGAAGGCGAGTTCTCGATTACGGGCCAGTCCGAGCGCTCCTCGGGTGCGATGGTCCAGACCGAAGCCGTCCCCTGTGACTTCGTGATGATCGCTGCGGGGAACATGGACGCGATGGAGAACATGCACCCCGCACTCCGCAGCCGTATCAAAGGCTACGGCTACGAGGTGTACATGGACGACACCATCGAGGACACCCCCGAGATGCGCCGGAAGTACGCTCGCTTCATCGCCCAGGAGGTCGAACGCGACGGCCGTCTCCCTCATTTCACCCGCGAAGCCGTCGAGGAGGTCATCCTCGAGGCCAAACGCCGGGCCGGCCGGAAAGAACACCTCACACTCGAGTTCCGAAACCTCGGTGGCCTCGTCCGCGTCGCCGGCGACATCGCCCGCGCGGAGGACGGCGACTTTACCACCCGTGAGCACGTCCTCGAGGCCAAAGGGCGCTCGCGCTCGATCGAACAACAGCTGGCCGACGACTACATCGACCGCCGGAAAGACTACGAACTGCAGGTCGCAGAAGGCGGCGTCGAAGGTCGTGTCAACGGGCTGGCCGTCATGGGCCAGGACTCCGGGATCATGCTCCCCGTGATGGCCGAGATCGCCCCGGCCCAGGGTGGCGGTCGGGTGATCGCTACGGGCAAACTCCAGGAGATGGCCGAGGAGTCGGTCCAAAACGTCTCGGCGATCATCAAGAAGTTCTCCGACGTCGACCTCTCGGAGAAGGACGTCCACATCCAGTTCGTCCAGGCCGGCCAGCAGGGCGTCGACGGCGACTCCGCCTCCATCACGGTGGCGACGGCCGTCATCTCCGCTCTCGAGGACATTCCCGTCGACCAGTCGGTCGCGATGACGGGGTCGCTTTCGGTCCGCGGGGACGTCCTCCCGGTCGGTGGTGTGACCCACAAGATCGAAGCCGCCGCGAAAGCCGGCTGTAAGAAGGTCATCATCCCCAAAACCAACGAACAGGACGTCATGATCGAAGACGAGTACGACGAGATGGTCGAGATCATCCCCTGTTCGAACATCAGCGAAGTGCTCGAGGTCGCCCTGATGGGCGAACCGAAGAAAGACTCGCTGGTCGACCGACTCAAGCAGATCACGGGATCGGCGTTCGAGGGTCAGGTCGCGAGTTCCAGCGGCTCGAACCCGAGCCCACAATAGATGCCCCAGTGGGGGACGTTCGCCGGCGTAACCGGCGTCGTTCTCCTGATCTTGCTCGTTCTCTCCCGTCTCACGGCTGCCGCCTTCGAGAACCCCGCTGACCCGAGCGGTGACGACGCACACGCGACGGCGGGAGCCGACGGCGACTCGAGTCCCCACGACCTCGAGGGATCGGTCCTCGATGCCGACGGCGGTCCGCCGGGGACGGAAACGGTCGAACCCGACCGCGGGGGCCGTCCCGGAAGCCGAACCCGGCCGCCGGTCGAGTCGCTGTCTTCGGCGGAGTTACTCGCGAACGTCGCCCTCTCACAGGGGCTGTTCGCGGGGGTGTTGATCGGTGTGGCAGTGTATACGGGCATTCCGGCCGAGGCACTCGGGATCGCCGTCAGCACCGACTACCTCGTGACCGGCCTCACCGTCGGGGTCGCGGTCGGTGTGGCCCTCTACCTCGCGAACGAACTCGGGGCGGCGAGTGCGCGACGGTTCGGGATCGACCACAGCGAGGAACTCCGGGAGATGCTGGCTCCGGAGTCGGCCGGCGGCTGGCTCGTCCTCTTTGTGGTCGTCTTGCCGATCATCGCGCTGTTCGAGGAGCTGCTCTTCAGAGCGGCGCTGATCGGCGTTCTCTCCGCCGGCTTCGAGATCTCACCGTGGCTGCTCGCCGTCGGCTCCTCGATCGCGTTCGGCTTCGGCCACGGCATCCAGGGCACCGCAGGGGTCCTCGTCACCGGCCTCCTCGGGTTCGTCCTCGCGGCGGTGTTCATCTACACCGGCAGCCTGCTCGTGGTCGTCGTCGCTCACTACCTCATAAACGCCCTCGAGTTCGTCGTCCACGAGGGACTCGACCTCGAGTGGGGCGAAACCGGAGGAGGCTAACGGCTGGAGTACCGTCCTGGAGTATGAGCGGCTTACAGGAACTCCCGGAATCGGTTCACAGGGCTGCCGTCGTCGGCGTCCTGTTGTACTTCGGGCTCGTCGTCTACGCGGCGGTCGCCGGCGACGGACTCGTCTTCGTCCTCTCGGAGGTCGTGTTCGGGTTCATCGCCCTCGGCCTCGGTGGCTTCCTCCTCAACGCCCACAGGGGTGAACGGTCGGCGCTTTTCGCCGCCGGGGTCGCACTGACCGTCGGCGGGCTCGCCCAGTTCGGGTGGGTGCTCACCGGAGACGTCTCCTTTGACCTCCTGTCGACCGGCGGCGTCGTCGCCGGCGTTGCCTTCTACTTTTACGGCGTGTACCTCGAGTGAGGTGAGCGGTCGGAGACCGTCATCCGCGTTCCCGTCACCGTCTAAAAGTAGCCCATAACAAAACGAGCGAGGGCGCTACCGACCGCGTATGAGTGTCCCGTGTCCCCGTCGAGACCGTCGGCCGGTGGTGGTCCGTCGATGAGCCTGCGAGAAGCGACGGCGACGCGCCTCGAGGCCGTCTTGCGGTACCCGGCCGACCTCGCCGTCGTCTCCGCGCTCGCGGTCATCGCGTACTCCCTCGTGATGGCCCTCGAGGCGGGGAGTGAACTCCGCGTGCTGGCCGCCCTCCCGCTCGTCCTGTTCTTGCCCGGGTACGCGCTGGTCGCGGTCCTGTTCCCCGCTCGCGGGCGCGTGTCCCCCTCCGACGGGGTGACCCGGCGGGGCGTCGACGCCGTCGAACGGGCCGGACTCGGGCTCGCGGCGTCGATCGCGCTCGTCCCGGTCGCCGTGATCGGCCTGTCGCTTTCTGCCGAGTTGACGACCGAGGCGGTCACGACGACGTTCGCGGTTGCCACCGTCGTCCTCGCGCAGGTCGGCGCGTTCAGGCGGCTGCGCGTTCCCCGCGGCGATCGCTTCTCGCTCTCGGCGCTCCGTCCGTTCGACCGACCGGGGAAGCCGGGATCGCTCGCGACCGCCTCGACGATCCTGCTCGTCGTCGCCGTCGCCGTCGCTGGGGCCGCCTTCGCCTTCGCCGTCGCCTCGCCGACGGCCGCGGGCGGGTTCACACAGCTGGCCATCTACACCGAAGACGACGGCGACCTCGTCGCCGGGGACCTCCCGTCGACGGTCGAGTCCAACGAGTCGATCCCGTTCGTACTCGAGGTCCAAAACCAGGAGGGTGAGGACAGGACCTACACCGCCGTGGTCCAAGAACAGACCCTCGAGGACGGGGAAGTGACCGATCGGACGACGCTCGATTCTACCGAACTCGAGGTAGCGGACGAGGGGACCGTCCGGAGTGAACGAGTCGTCACGCCCACGACCGAAGGGGAGACCGTCCGCATCGTGATACTCCTCTATGCGGAGGAAACGCCGGTCGAGCCGACCCGAGAGGGGGCTGAGGAAGACGCGTTCTTCTGGGTCGACGTGATCGACGAGGACGAGGCTGATGACGAGGACGAAGCAGACGACGAGGACGAAACCGACGACGAGGACGAGGCCGATGACGAGGACGAAACCGACGACGAGGACGAGGCCGACGACGAGGACGAAGCCGACGACCAGGACGAAACCGACGACGAGGACGAGGCCGACGACGAGGACGAGGCCGATGACGAGGACGAAACCGACGACGAGGACGAGGCCGATGACGAGGACGAAACCGACGCCGAGGACGAAACCGACGCCGAGGACGAGGCTGATGACGAGGACGAAACCGACGAAGACGGAGACGACGGGGGTCTCCTCGACGAGGGGGTCGACGCGATCCAGGACGGCATCGACGCCGTCGGTGACCTCTTCGAGGACTGACCGACGGCGTTCGGCCCCGAGTCGAACCCGACCTCACCGCCACGGGACGGGAACCCGAACTCCGGAACCCGCCCGGCGGGAGGTGTGCTGGAGGGTGGCGACGGCGAACACGGCGACGCTGAGCGCGATCGCGACGAACGGAGCCACACCGACGCTCAGTGGGCCGACCGAGAGCGCGACCAGCCCGAGTGTGAACGTCCCGACGATCGACAGCGACGCGTAGACGACGTCCCAGGACCGTCCACCCGCGGGATCACGCTCGAGGTACGGCTCGAAGAGGCGCTCGCTGGGGAGCAACTCGATGGTGTGGGCGTCGGGGTCCCAGTCGACGATCCCGTGGTCTTCGAGCATCGGCAGGTGAGTCTGGTACAGCGAGATGTAGACACGCCGACGCTGGGCGCGCGTGACCTCGTCGGGGTCGACGTCGTTTTCCCACGCCGCGACCCGTTCGACGAGGTCGGCGAGTTCACAGGAACCGCTCTGTGCTTTCAGACACCGGACTGCCCGGCGACGACGGGCGTTGCTGAACACGTCGAAAAGCGCCGCCTGGGTGAGCTCGTCGTCACTCATCGGTCGCCTCGACAGCCGTGAGGTACACTCGGAGATCGCACACCGAGGCGTGTCACGAGTGACCACTTTACTATCGTCGAACTACCCCCTCGAAACCGAATTGTACCCGTTAGCGGCTGTGACGGACGTCTAATCCGACGTTTTCGCTCTCCAGCTCGGGCTGAACCGGCGAAACCACCCTCGAGACCGCCCGAAACTACCGATCCGTGAAAGACGGAAACTCGAGGCTGTAGTTCGGTGCTACCCGACCGTCAAGCCGGGGATAACAAAGCGCCGTTACCGGGACCTGTAGACGACTGCCCACGCAGGGTACCGATTCCGAATGAGATACGTGTTAGAGAACCGAGCGGACGACGGCTGTGGTGATGATAGATGAGTGAGGTGATACGCGGCGACGACTGTTCGATCGACGGGTCGGCGACGGTCGGCTACGGCGACTTTACCGAGCCGACGCGGATCGGCGACGACGCGACGATCCGTGCGGGGACGGTCGTCTACGGCGACGTGACGATCGGCGACGGCTTTTCGACCGGCCACGACGCCCTCCTGCGCGAGGGGACGGTGATCGGTGACGACGTCTTGGTCGGCACGAAGACGGTGGTCGATGGGGAGACGACCATCGGCTCACACGTCAGCCTCCAGACGGACGTCTACGTGCCTACGGGGACGACCATCGCCGACAACGTCTTCGTCGGGCCCGGGGCCGTGTTGACGAACGACGAGTACCCGATCCGAGCCGAGGCCGACCTCGTCGGACCGACCATAGAGCAGGGGGCCTCCGTCGGGGCGAACGCGACGGTGCTCCCCGGGGTCACCGTCGGCGAGAACGCCTTCGTCGCCGCCGGGGCCGTCGTCGTCGAGGACGTGCCGCCGAACACGCTCGCGGTCGGCACACCTGCGACACATCAACGACTCCCGGAGCCACTCGAGGGGCCAAACCAGCTCGCATGACCGGGGTACCGATCGCCGATCCCGACCTGAGCGAGACTGCCCACGACCGGGTCCAGTCGGTCCTCGAGAGCGGCCAGCTCGCGGCGGGGCCGGAAGTCGAAACCTTCGAGGGGGGGTTCGCCGCCTACTGTGGGGCCGATTACGGCGTGGCGACCGCCAACGGAACGACGGCACTGCACACCGCCCTCGAGGCGGTCGGTCTCGAGGACGGGGACGCTGTGGTAACGACGCCGTTCTCGTTCGTCGCGAGTGCGAACGCGATCCGGCTCGCCGGCGGAACGCCCGTCTTCGCCGACATCGACCCCGAGACGTACGCGCTCGATCCCGACGCGGTCCGGGAGGTCCTCGCCGACCGCGAGGACGTCGTCGGGGTCTTGCCCGTCCACCTCTATGGCCTCCCCGCGCCGATGGCGGAGTTACTCGAGATCGCCGATGCCCACGACCTGTTCGTCGTAGAGGACGCCTGCCAGGCCCACGGGGCGGAGGTAGGCGGCGAGCGCGTCGGGAGCCTCGGGGACGCCGCCTGCTTCTCGTTTTACCCGACGAAAAACGCCACGACGGGCGAAGGCGGGATGATCACGACCGACCGCGAGGACGTCGCGAGGCGGGCCCGCCAGTACGTAAACCACGGCCGCGACACGACCGGCGAGCGCGGGTACGACCACGTCGCTCTCGGCCACAACTACCGGATGACGAACCTCGCTGCGGCCATCGGAGTGAGCCAACTCGAGCGCCTGCCGGCGTTCAACCGGGCACGGAGGAAAAACGCCGCCCACTACGACGAGGCCTTCGAGGACCTGCCCCTCGAGACGCCGACGGTTCCCCGGGGCTATCGTCACGTTTACCACCAGTACACGATCCGAACGGAGGATAGGGAGGCCTTACGGGCGTCACTCGACGACCGGGGCGTCGGGTCGGCGATCTACTACCCGACGCCGATCCAAAGACAGCCGGCCTACGAGACCCTGAGTACGGCCGCGGCGGAGTTGCCACGGG